>DASTBN010000477.1:0-3787 GCA_035712045.1 Pseudonocardiaceae bacterium | reverse complement strand
CGGTGGACTCTACGAGCACAAGTATCTCCTCGGCACCTCCATCGCGCGCCCGCTGCTTGCCAAGAAGCAGGTGGAGGTCGCGCTCCGCACCGGCTGCGACGCCGTCGCGCACGGCTGCACCGGTAAAGGCAACGACCAGGTGCGTTTCGAGGCCGGCATCGGCGCGCTCGCCCCCGACCTGCACGTCATCGCCCCGGTCCGGGATTATGCCTGGACCAGGGAGAAGGCGATCGCTTACGCCGAGGAACGCGGCCTGCCGATCGATGTCACCAAGCGCTCACCGTTCTCCATCGACCAGAACCTCTGGGGCCGCGCGATAGAGACCGGCTTCCTGGAAGACCTGTGGAACGCTCCCACCAAGGACATCTACGCCTACACCGGCGACCCGGCCGAATGGAAGGCACCAGACCAGCTAGTGATCACGTTCGAGGCTGGGGTCCCGGTCGCCATCGACGGTGACCGGGTGAGCGTGCTGGAGGCGATCCAGCGGCTCAACGCCCGCGCTGGCGCACACGGCGTCGGCCGGCTGGATCTGGTCGAGGACCGGCTGGTCGGAATTAAGAGCCGGGAGGTCTACGAGGCACCGGGGGCGATCACCCTGATCGTCGCCCACCAAGAGTTGGAGAACGTCACCATGGAGCGTGACCTGGCCAGATACAAGCGCGGCGTCGAGCAGCGCTGGACTGAGCTGATCTATGACGGGTTGTGGTTTTCCCCCCTCAAGCGCGCGCTGGACGCCTTCGTCGCGAACTCCCAGCGGCACGTCACCGGCGAGATCCGGATCGAGCTGGCCAGTGGCCGGGCCACCGTGACCGGGCGGCGCAGCGCCCAGTCGCTCTATGACTTCAACCTCGCCACCTACGACGCCGGCGACACCTTCGACCAGTCCCTGGCCAAGGGGTTCGTGCAACTCTGGGGATTACCGGCCAAGCTCGCCGCGCGGAGGGACGCCGCGGCCACTCACCAGGAGCTCTCGTCATGAGCGGGCTCTGGGGTGGCCGGTTCAGCGAGAAGCCCGCCGACGCGCTCGCCGCGCTGAGTATCTCGACCCACTTCGACTGGCGCCTGGCCGGTTACGACATCCGGGGTTCCCGCGCGCACGCCCGGGTGCTGCATGATGCCGGGCTGCTCAACGACGAGGACCTGGCCGCGATGCTGGACGCGCTGGATCGTCTCGGCGCGGACGTCGACTCCGGCGCGTTCACGCCGGTGCCCGAAGACGAAGACGTGCACACCGCGCTGGAACGCGGGCTCATCGAGCGCGCCGGGCCCGAGCTCGGTGGCCGCCTGCGGGCCGGCCGCTCCCGCAACGACCAGATCGCGACGCTGACCCGGATGTGGTTGCGTGACGCCGCGCGCCGGGTCGCCGCGGGCACCCTCGATGTCATCGACGCGCTGCTCGAGCAGGCGCAGGCGCACCCCGTCGCGCCGATGCCGGGCCGGACCCACTTACAGCACGCCCAGCCCGTCCTGCTGGCCCATCACCTGGGGGCCCACGTCCAGGCCCTGCTCCGTGACGTCGAGAGACTGCGGGACTGGGACGCCCGGGCCGCGGTCTCGCCCTACGGGTCGGGTGCCCTGGCCGGTTCGTCGCTGGGCCTGGACCCGGCTGCGGTGGCCACTGAACTCGGTTTCGACGCACCCGCGGAGAACTCGATTGACGGGACAGCGTCCCGGGACTTCGCCGCCGAGGCCGCGTTCGTGTTCGCCATGCTGGGCATCGACCTGTCCCGGATCGCCGAGGAGATCATCCTCTGGGCCACCGCCGAATTCGGCTACGTCACCCTCGACGACGCCTACTCGACCGGCAGCTCGATCATGCCGCAGAAAAAGAACCCGGATGTGGCCGAGCTGGCCAGGGGCAAGGCCGGCCGGTTGATCGGCAACCTCACCGGGTTGCTGGCCACACTCAAGGCGCAGCCCCTGGCCTACAACCGGGATCTGCAAGAGGACAAAGAGCCGCTGTTCGACTCCGTCGACCAGCTTGAGCTGCTGCTGCCAGCGATGGCCGGGATGATCGGCACCCTGACCTTCCACACCGGGCGCCTCGCCGAGCTGGCCCCGGCGGGGTTCACCCTGGCCACCGATCTCGCGGAGTGGCTGGCCCGCCAGGGCGTGCCGTTCCGCACCGCGCACCAGGCGGCCGGGGCGTGTGTGCGGCTGGCCGAGTCCCGCGGGGTCGGCCTGATGGAGCTCTCGGAGATGGAGCTCACGGCCATCCACCCGGAGCTCACCGACGATGTCCGCCGGGTGCTCACCGTCGCCGGGTCGATCGGCTCCCGGGATGCCTACGGAGGAACCGCCGCGGATCGGGTCGCCGAGCAGCTGCGGCGCGCCGCCCAGGCGGCCACCGAGCATCGGGCCTGGATCGTCCCCGGGTGACACCGCGACCGCTCACCCGCGATCTCCTCGCCGTGGACGTCCTGCCGGCCGCCCGCCTGCTGCTGGGCTGCCACCTGGTCGCGGACCGGCCGGAGGGACCGGTGGCGGTGCGCCTCGTCGAGGTGGAGGCCTACCGCGGCGCCGACGACCCCGCGGCGCACTCCTATCGCGGCCGCACGGCCCGCAACGCGGTGATGTTCGGCCCGCCTGGTCACCTGTACGTGTATTTCGTCTACGGGATGCATTTCTGCGCGAACATCTCCTGCCTGCCAGATGGGGAGCCGGGAGCGGTATTACTGCGCGCCGCCGAAGTCATCTCCGACATCGAGAGGGCCCGGCGGTACCGGCCCACCGCGCGCACCGACGCCGAGCTCGCTCGCGGCCCCGCCCGGCTGGCGAGCTTGCTCGGGCTGGGCCGGGACCACAACGGCCTGGACCTCACCGACCCCGCGTCACCCGTGCGCCTGCTGCCTGGCAAGCCAGTCCCTGAGGAGATGGTGCGCTCCGGGCCGCGGGTCGGGGTCGCCGCCGCGCACGACCGGCCCTGGCGGTTCTGGGTACTGGGCAGCCCTGCGGTATCGGCCTACCGCCGTCACCAGTCCTCCGGCGCGGTGCGTGCGGGATGATGCGGAAAAGGGGAGTACACCGAGCCCGCATCCCAAGCCGACCGCAGAGCGGGCGCTCAACACCAAAGACATCGTCGCGGCCTGGGTGAAGCGAATTCGTTACCGAATCGAGCCCTACCTGGATTCAAGGACCTCAGGTCACCGCGCTGGTGCACGGTCCCCGGGAGGCCTGCCGCGCCGCAATTAGCCAGCCAGGCGCTCTTCGGCCGGGGAAGCCGCGAACTGGACCAGCGCATGCTGGGCGCGGCCATGGTGGAAGCGCCGACCGGAGCGGTGCGGCTGGCGGACCGGCCGACGATCGTCGATTTGCCTGGTGGCTGGCTGGTGCTCCGGCGGGACCGGCGCCACACGGCGGGCGGGCGAGTGCGGTGATCGCAGTCGGGAACCCTCAGCGCGGATCCCGCCAGGATGCGCGCGGGGGGCCGATTTGACTTCCACGTGGTGTACGCCGTACCTTTCCCATCGCCCCGCAGTACCAAGGGTCGAAGCGATCAGCAACTCAGGTTGGTGAGAACGGAGAACCGGTACCCCCCGGGGAAGACCGATTCAGACGGCTGCTAAGCTTGATGAGTCGCCGGGCCTGATAGTTACCGGGGCCGGGCAGTTTGACGCGAGACATCCCGGATCAAACCGCTTCGGTGGTTCGTGATGGTGTGTGTTTGTTCTTTGAGAACTCAACAGTGTGCTGTTTTTGTTGTTAGTGCCATGTTTGTTTGTGTTGTTGTGCTAGTGATCGACTTTTGGTTTTCGATGGAGAGTTTGATCCTGGCTCAGGACGA
>DASTBN010000476.1:0-6935 GCA_035712045.1 Pseudonocardiaceae bacterium | reverse complement strand
AACAAACGGCGCGCGACGTGTCACTCCACTGGGAACTTTTTCACCTATCTGGGGAGTGCTCACTGATTGTCCTGACCCGGGTGATGCGCGGCGTGTCCAGAGACATCGTAATAGTCAAGCCTCACCGGAGCCTCCCTCGCGCACTGGTGGGTCTTCTGGCCAGACTCGCGACTAGGTTGAAGACGCGAGCGTACCCATGCCGGATGATCGCACGAACTGGCCCCGGGCCGCTCGTCGGCGTATGGTAGCCCTCTGTCGGCGCCAGGTCGTTCACCAGCGGTCAGCCGAACGGGTGCCATCCGATAGCAGGTATGCGTTCCTTGGCGGCGAGGAGTACTCTTCTCGGCGGACGAGAGCAGCCCGGGGGCTCCTAGACGCTCGTCCAGGAACGACCAGCTACAACCGCCGACTTCGCAAAGGGCGCTCCAGCATGCGGTTTCAATCCGCCGTGCACGTAAGCTGCGCCCGTACCTCAGGCAGGCGGATAACCGGTAAAGCAGAACGAAGAAGGATCACATGCGCGCGCCCGTCTCCGACCGCCGACCGCGGTCGGGAATGACCGTCACTCCCCGCCATCGGCAGAGCCGCCCCTTGCCGATGAGTGCTGTCGCCGTGCGCCGCGGCCAGTTTGGGGAGTTCCAGCTGCGCCCGGTGCGGGAACACACCGTTGAAGCGCTGACCACTGGGGAGAGCTCACCAGAGAGTTGACCGCGCGGGCGCGATAACCGGCACCCGCTGACGCGGCACCGGTGGTGACGCCTACGGTAAGCGGCATGCTCACAGTCACCGAGGCAGCGGCGCGGGCCATCACCTCACTCGTCACCAAGAACAACATGCCCGACGGGGCTGGCCTGAGGATCGCGCCCGAAAGCCAGACCACCCGCTCCGAGGGCATCGGGCTGTCCATCGCGGCAGGCCCGGCCGCCGATGACACCGTGCTGGACGTGCACGGCGCCAAGGTGTTCCTGGCCCCCACCGTGATCTACGAACTGGACGAGCAGCAGCTCGATGTCGAGGGTGACGGCGAGGATGACGTGCGCTTCTTCGTCGAGCGCAGGCGCAAGCATTAGCTGAGGTGGCCACGCCCCGCCGGTGTAACCCGGGCTCCTACCTACCAGGGGAATCAGCCCTAGCAGGGGAGTCAGGCGCGGCGGAGGGTGGTTCGGGTGGTCATGACGTCAGCGAGCGCCGCTGGCCGCGGGGAACGGGTCACAGGTGAGCCCCTGTTGCGCGTGGTCGATGACGAGTTCTACCCCGACTGGGAGGCGGTGTACCGGGACAACGTCGGGCGGGTCTACCGGCTGATGTTCGCCAAGGTTGGTAATCGCGCCGACGCGGAAGACCTGACCGCTGAGGTGTTCATGGCCGCGTTGCGGCCGCTGCGCGTCTCGGCGAGCGCTGCGGAGGTGCGGTCCTACCTGTTCGCCACCGCGCGGACGGTGCTGGCCGGGCACTGGCGCAAGACCCTGGGGATTGAGATCACCCGGCTGAACGCGGATGAGCTGTGGGAACAGGCCTCGAATAACCCCTCTGCGCAGGACGCTGGGACGCCCGCCGCCAGCCGGGATGCCGCGGCCATCCTGGCTGGCCTGCCCGAGAATTACCGGCGCATCCTGCAGCTACGGTTCCTGGAGTCCTGTTCGATACGGGAGGCCGCAGCGGCGATGGGCGTGAGTGTCACCTATGCCAAGGTGTTGCAGCATCGCGCGCTGCGCCGCGCCGCGCGGGTAATGGAGGTGGGCACGTGAGTGCGCGGGGCACCCGCCGGTTCATCTCCGACCTGCTCAAAGGCCGCCGGCCTCGCTCGTTCCGCGCGGAAGAGGCCGATGCCGCACCATTACGGGCGGCCATCACGCTACGGGGAGCGGCGCCTGAGGGCGCGGCCCCCCGCGAGGAGTTCGTCACCGGGCTGCGGCAGCGGCTGGCCGCCGAGATGGCCGGGGAGCCCGCCAGCGAACCGAACGAGTCCCGGCCCGTGCGGGCGGTCGGCAGCACCCGGCGGCGGTTCGTGCAAGCCAGCACGATCGCGGCTGCCGCCGCAGCCGCAGGCGCGGTGGTGGATCATGTGGTCGTGGGCGGGGCCCCGGAGGGTCCCCGGGACCCGCAGACACTCACCCCGGCCACGGGTCAGTGGCGCACGGTGAGCGCTAGCGCGGATCTGGCTGAGGGCGGGGTGCGGGGTTTCGACCTCGGCAGCGTGGTGGGTTTCGTCGCCCGCAACGCCGGTGAGCTGAAAGCGGTGTCGGGAGTGTGCACGCACCTGGGTTGCCGGCTCACCCTGGACGCGCCCGCGCGGCGGCTGGACTGCCCATGCCACCGCACGTCCTTCGGGCTCAATGGTGAGCTGCTGAATCACCAGCTGCCGGTGGCTCCGCCGGCCCTGCCCCACCTGCAGGTCCGCGAACAGGGCGGCGTGGTGCAGATCTACGCGCCGCCGGGCCCGGTCTAGCGACCCTTCGGTAGGACTTCCGGTCAGGAGCGCACCCCGGGAGGGTGCTGGTCGGTGACCAGGACCCGGTCAATCGATGGATGCCGCACGCGCAGCACCATCAAGGCGTAATGCCCGCTCAGCGCCGGTGGGCTGGCCCCCGCGATCATTCCGGCTGGGTAGTCGCCGTGGTAGATCACCAGGCACGACTTGGGCCACCGGGGGCGGACGGGAGTGCGGGACCCGGGCGGCCCGGATTTCCATGGCGGCGGTGCCGGTGGCTTGGCGCCCAGCTTCAGGCTCAGCGCGTCCGCGTCCTTCTGGCTGATCCGGTGGATCGCGATGAGGGTGCCCTGGCCGTGCACGATGCTCCGGGCCAGCGGCAGCACCGCCGCGCACCCGGAGACCCCGCCCATCGCCGATGCACCGCTGCGCGGCCCGGTACAGGCCGCCATCAGGGTGAACGTGATCACCAGTCCGGCTACCGCGGCGAGACGCCACCTCAGCGCGTTCATGACAGTGGTTCCGCTTCTGCGACCTCAGTTCTCACGGGCTCATTGGGGACGGCGGCGGCGTGGTCGGCTGGTACGCGCGAGGCCGCCCGCAGCGCCAGCCAGGCCAGTCCTCCGGCGGGAATGCATCCCCAGTATGCGATCAGCCGGTAGAGCAGCACGGCGGTCAGCGTGATGACCTTGGCGCCGCCGAAGTAGACCAGCGCCAAGGTGATACTGCCCTCCATCACCCCGATTCCGCCAGGAGTAATCGGCACGCTGGCCGCGATCTGCCCGGCGCAGTACGCGAGCAGCAACCCGGTCCACGGCGGGGAACTGCCCAACGCGATGAACGCCACCGCCAGCACCGCGACATCGGCCACCCAGGACACGATCATCAGGCCGAACGCCGACACCACCGTGAACGGGGTCAGCCGCACCGTCCGCAGCTGGGCCAGCCAGCTCTTCAGCGGCGCGACCACCCGCTGGGCCACTCCATCCCAGCGCCCCCTGCCGGGCCCGACCCGCGGGAGCAAGCGGGCGAGCCGACTCCGGAGGGCGGGCCGGCGCAGCAGCGTGTACCCGAGGCCGCCACCTGCCGCCAGGACTCCCAGCAGCACCACACTGAGCGTCTGCAAGCCGGGAATCACGTCGTCGTTACCGGCGATCGGCACCGCGACGATGGTCATCGCGGTGACCGCGCTGACGTAAAACACCGAGGCCACCGCGAACATCCACCCGGCCACCGCCGCGCTCACCTGACGGCGCCGCAATATCCCGAACATGACCACGCCGGAGGCGGCGAACCCCAGCGGCAGGCAGTACGCCGCCGCGTCACCGGCCAGGACCGCCGCGCTCAGCGTGAGCGTCCCGACCCCGCCACCCCCGCGGCGCAGCACCACCGCGGTCGCGGCCCCCCGGGCGAGATACGAGAAGACCTCGATCAGGACCGCCACCACCACCCAGCCCGGCCTGACCGACTTCAGCGTGTCCGCAGCGGTCACTAGCTCGTCGCTGTTGTCGTACAGCACCCACCCCGCCAGCGCGGCCGCCGCCAGCCCGATGACGGCCACAACCACCCGCCGCCACCGATTCCGGCCATTCCGCACCGCCACACCCTCCCACACTCCCGACTCCGCCCCCGCCCAAGCCCGCGCGCCCGGCTGGTGTCGAACTCGGCGACACCAGGCAGGGGTCAGCGGCGGCGGCCGTCAATGATCAGCCAGAGGCCGGTGGCCACGCACACGCCAAGGATCACGATGCCTGCGTAGCCCTCCGTGGTGTTGCCTAGCGCCTCGAGCACGAACAGGATGCCGAGCAGGCCCCATCCCATCAGGGGGTAGCCGAGCAGCAGGCCCGCGTTCCGGCCGAGGCCAGCGTGGGCCCGGCCGTAGTACCGGCTGTGGAATCCGGTGCGGCTGGTGTAGATCATCCGGTATCTGCCCAGCGGCAGCAGCGGCACGAAGAACAAGGCTATCCAGTGGATCTGCTCGATCGAGCCACAGGCCGGACACCGGTTCGCGCCACCGTAGAACGTGGTTCCCAGGCCATTGAGAGTGAACGCACCAGGGGCTGGCTTGCCGGTCGTCGCGGCCGTGCAGGCGGCGCAGAACGGGGCAACAGACACAGACACCGGTTCCTCCTCGGAGTCAATTGCCAGCAGACGGTAGAGAAGAGACCCCGGGACCGTTCCCGGTTCGGCGCCGCTGCGGCATGATCAAGCCGTGCCGCTCGCTCACCCGGACAACCCGAGCCCCGTGGGGGCCGCTGACCTGACGGTGAACCCACTGTTCACCCGGGAGCCCCTCACCGTGCCCCGGGACCGGCTCCCAGACACCGGGATAGATCCGGAGCTGGCCTACCAGCTGGTGCACGACGAGCTGATGCTCGACGGCAACGCCCGGCTGAACCTGGCCACTTTCGTCACCACCTGGATGGAGCCGCGCGCCAGCCGGCTGATGACCGAGTGCGCCGACAAGAACATGATCGACAAGGACGAGTACCCGCGCACCGCCGAGATCGAGCGGCGCTGCGTGCGGATGCTGGCCCGGCTCTGGAACGCCCCCGACCCGGACTCCGCGCCGGGCTGTTCCACCACGGGCTCCTCCGAGGCCTGCATGCTCGCCGGGCTGGCGCTCAAGCGCCGGTGGCGAGCCCGGGGCGGCGCCGGCACGCCGAACGTCGTGATGGGCGGCAACGTCCAGGTCTGCTGGGACAAGTTCGCCAACTACTTCGAGGTTGAGCCCCGGCTGGTGCCGATGGCCGGTGACCGGTTCCATCTCGACGCGGCCTCGGCGCTGCCGCACGTCGATGAGAACACCATCGGGGTCGTCGCGGTGCTGGGCTCCACCTTCGATGGCAGCTACGAGCCGGTGGCGGGAATCTGCGCCGCGCTGGACGAGCTGGCCGCCCGGGGCGGGCCGGATGTGCCGGTCCACGTCGATGGCGCGTCCGGGGCGATGATCGCGCCGTTCCTGGATCCCGGGCTGAGCTGGGACTTCCGGCTGCCGAGGGTTGCCTCGATCAACACCTCCGGGCACAAGTACGGGCTGGTCTATCCCGGGGTGGGCTGGGTGCTGTGGCGGGATGTCCCGGCCCTGCCCGAGGAACTGATCTACCGGGTGAACTACCTGGGCGCCGTGATGGCCACCTTCGCGCTGAACTTCTCCCGCCCCGGCGCCCAGGTGATCGCGCAGTACTACCAGTTCCTGCGGCTGGGAACCGAGGGCTACCGGCGGGTGCAGCAGCACTGCCGCGATGTCGCCACGGCACTGGCGGCGCAGGTGGCGGCCCTGGGCCCGCTGCGGCTGCTGACTGACGGTAGCGAGCTGCCGGTGTTCGCTGCGGCGTTAGGCGAGGACGTCACCAACTACACCGTGTTCGACATCTCCGCCGGGCTGCGCGAGCATGGCTGGCTAGTGCCCGCCTACACCTTTCCTCCCGGGCGCACCGACCTGGCGGTGCTGCGCTTCGTCATCCGCAACGGGATGACCCACGACCTGGCTCAGGTCCTGCTGGCCGATCTCCGCACGGTGCTCACCGACCTCTCTCACCAGCGGGAATCCACCCGGGATCCGCGTACTGCGGCCTCCTTCGCCCACGACGGGCGCCCCCTGGCCCGCTAACAGCCACCGAAAACGATCATCTCCGGGGTGTACAACCCCGCTGGGGCGTACCTCAGCTGATGTATTCGCGCTGCGGGAGCTGAGGTACGCCGAAGATGCTCTCAGGAACGGACGACCAGCCCCGGGAAGTCCGGCAGGGTTATCCACAGCGTGACATTCAGAAGAACTCAAGGTGGCTGGACATTCAGCGAAGGGGCACCCGGTGGGAACGCTTGCACTACTCAAGGAGTCGGTGACTCCACTCGGAGACCGCGACGTCACCGGCGATCCACCGGCGAGCTCGCCGCAGGGCGTATCACAGGGCGCACCGGAGAATGCTCCCGACGCCCTCGTCCACGCCGCGGTCAGCGGTGATCCTTACGCGATCGAGAGCCTGCTGCGCTGGATCCGCCCGCTCGTGCTGCGGTACTGCCGGGCCCGCGTCGGTGGCTACGAGCGAACCTTCACCTCCGCCGACGATGTCGCCCAGGAGGTGTGCCTCGCGGTGCTCACGGCCCTGCCCGGCTACCGCGATCAGGGCAGGCCGTTCCTCGCCTTCGTGTACGGCATCGCCAGCCACAAGGTGGCCGACGCCCACCGGTCGGCGACGCGCAATCGCGCCGAGCCGGTTCCCGAGATCCCGGACACCACTGACCAGGCCGATGGCCCCGAGGACCAGGTGATGCACGGGGAGGTCGCCGGGCGGATGGCCAGGCTGCTGGAGTCGCTGTCCTGCAAGCAGCGGGACATCCTGCACCTCCGGGTCGTGGTGGGCCTGTCCGTCGAGGAGACCGCCGAGGTCGTGGGGTCGACGCCGGGTGCGGTCCGGGTGGCCCAGCATCGAGCGCTGAACCGGCTGCGTGACGTGCTGACGACGAAATCCGCCGCCGGGCCGGCTCCGGGATCCCCGGC
>DASTBN010000475.1:0-7215 GCA_035712045.1 Pseudonocardiaceae bacterium | reverse complement strand
CTCGGTTACCGGCTCGGTGAGATCCTGGCGCTGCGCGGGCTGGGTTACGACGAGCGGTTTGTCGGCGAGTACGGCCAGGCCCGCGAGCACTACACCCAGGCGCTGACCCTGGCCCGCAGCCTCGGTGACCGGCCCGGTGAGGTCTCGGCGCTGCGCGGGCTCGGTGAGGTGGAGCGGCTGGTCGGCGAGTACGGCCAGGCCCGTGATTACCACACCCAGGCCCTGATCCTCGCCCGGCAAGTCAGCGACCGGTGCGCCGAAGCCGAGGCGCTCTGGGAGCTGGGCCACGTCTGCGCCGACACCGCCCGGCGTGACCAGGCCAGGGAGCTCTGGGGGCAGGCCCTGGAGATCTACGACGAACTCGGCGTCCCCTCCGCCGACACCATCCGCACCGCGATCCGTGAGCTCGAGGGCTGACTCAGAGCCGGTTGTGCAGCGCCTCCGCGGCGGCCAGCAGATCGGTGGCCCATCGGATGCCGGGACGGCGGCCGATCCGGTCCACCGGGCCGGACACTGACACCGCGGCGACCACGGCACCGGCCGCGTCGCGCACCGGGGCGGACACGCTGGCCACCCCGGACTCCCGCTCGGCCACGCTCTGCGCCCAGCCCCGGCGGCGGACCTCCATCAGGGTGCGCTCACCGAACACCGCCTCGCTGAGCACCGCCCGCTGGGTGGCCGGATCGGCCCAGGCGGCCAGCACCTTCGCTCCCGACCCGGCGGTCATCGGCAGCCGGGCGCCCACCGGGACGGTGTCCCGCAGGCCGCTGGGTGGCTCGGCGGCGGCCACGCAGATCCGGACCAGCCCCTCCCGCCGGTAGAGCTGCACGCTCTCGCCGGTGACGTCCCGCAGCCGGGGCAGCACCATCGCGGCGGCGTCGAGCAGCGGGTCCAGCGCGCCCTCACCGAGCTCCCGCAGCGCGGGCCCGGGGCGCCATCGCCCGTCGGTGTCCCGGCGCAGCAGCCGGTGCGTCTCCAGGCCCACCGCCAGCCGGTGCGCGGTGGCCCGGGGCAGCCCGGTACGCGAGCACAACTCGGCCAGGCCACACGGGCTCCCCGCGACCGTGCGCAATACCAAAACGGCTTTATCCAGGACACCGATGCCGCTATGCTGTTCCACGAAGCGATACTAACTTTCCAGCATGTGGGATGTCCAGCATGTGGGAAGCGGACAGGGGAGTTGAGGCGCGGATGGGACGCACACTCGCGGCGAAAGTCTGGGACGCTCACGTGGTCCATCCGGGCCAGGGTAACCCCCAAGATCAAGCGGGCGCTGCGGCGCCGGACCTGCTCTACATCGATCTGCACCTGATCCACGAGGTCACCAGCCCGCAGGCCTTCGATGGCCTGCGACTGGCCGGCCGGGGCGTCCGCCGGCCGGATCTCACCATCGCCACCGAGGACCACAACGTCCCCACCCTGGACATCGGGGCGCCGATCGCCGATCCGGTGTCCCGCCTCCAGGTGGAGACGCTGCGCCGCAACTGCGCCGAGTTCGGCGTCCGGCTGCACCCGATGGGCGATGAGGAGCAAGGCATCGTGCACGTCGTGGGCCCGCAGCTGGGCCTGACCCAGCCGGGCATGACCGTGGTCTGCGGTGACTCGCACACCTCCACCCACGGCGCCTTCGGCGCGCTCGCGTTCGGCATCGGCACCTCCGAGGTGGAGCACGTGCTGGCCACCCAGACCCTGCCGCTACGCCCGTTCAAGACCATGGCGGTGGAGGTGACCAGCCACGATGGCTCCCTGCCGACCGGCGTCACCAGCAAGGACGTCATCCTGGCGGTGATCGCCCGGATCGGCACCGGCGGCGGCGCCGGGTATGTCCTGGAATACCGGGGCAACGTGATCGAGCGGCTGTCCATGGAAGCCCGCATGACGATCTGCAATATGTCGATCGAGGCGGGTGCCCGCGCCGGGATGATCACCCCCGACGCCACCACCTTCGACTACCTCGCCGGGCGCCCGCACGCACCCGAGGGCCCCCGCTGGGACGAGGCGATGCGGTACTGGCAGACGCTGCGCACCGACCCCGGTGCCGTCTTCGACGCCGAGGTGCGCATCGACGCCGATGAGCTGAGCCCGTTCGTGACCTGGGGCACCAACCCCGGCCAGGGCCTGCCGCTGTCCGGGCGGGTACCCGACCCCGAGCGGATCGCCGATGACGGCGAACGGCTCGCGGTGCGCAAGGCCCTGTCCTACATGGACCTGCGACCCGGCACCCCGCTGCGCGAGATCGCCGTGGACGCGGTGTTCCTCGGCTCCTGCACCAACGGCCGCATCGAGGATCTCCGCGCCGCCGCCACTGTCCTCGCCGGCCGCACAGTGGCGCGGGGCGTGCGCATGCTCGTCGTCCCCGGCTCCATGCGGGTGCGCGCCCAGGCCGAAGCCGAGGGCCTGCACGAGGTGTTCACCGCCGCTGGTGCCCAATGGCGCGCGGCGGGCTGCTCCATGTGCCTGGGCATGAACCCCGACCAGCTCGCCGCCGGGGAGCGCTGCGCGTCCACCTCCAACCGCAACTTCGAAGGCCGCCAGGGCAAAGGCGGCCGCACCCACCTCGTCTCCCCCCTCGTCGCCGCCGCCACCGCCGTTCGCGGCACCCTCTCCGCCCCGTCCGACCTCACCTAGCCCCCGCGGGGGGAAACGACCGAAGGGAGCATGATGAAAAAGTTTGAGCGGCATACCGGGGTGGGGGTGCCATTGCGGCGGTCTGACGTGGATACGGATCAGATCATTCCGGCTGTGTACCTCAAGCGGGTGGCGCGGACGGGGTTCGAGGACGGGTTGTTCGCCGCGTGGCGGGCAGATGAGGATTTCGTGCTCAACCACGCGGCCTACCGCGAGGGCAGCGTGCTGGTCGCTGGGCCTGATTTCGGTACTGGATCCTCGCGGGAGCACGCTGTGTGGGCCCTGCTGGATTACGGGTTCCGGGTGGTGATCTCGCCGCGATTCGGTGAGATCTTCCGGGGTAACGCGGGTAAGCAGGGCCTGCTCGCCGCCCAGTGCCAGCAGGATGACGTCGAGGCGCTCTGGGCGCTGCTGGAGGCTCATCCGGGCACCGAGCTCACCGTGGATCTCTCAGCCCAGACTATTCAGGCTCAGACTAAACTCACGGTGGGGTTCTCGATCGATGGCTATACCCGCTGGCGCCTGCTGGAAGGCCTCGACGACATCGGGCTGAGCTTGCGGCACGCGCCGGAGATCGACGCCTTCGAGGCCACCCGCCCGTCCTGGATGCCGACCACGCCCGATTGCCGGGCCACGGGCTGATCGTCGGATTCTCAGTGCGACACATGGTGTTTGCGTTTCGTTCACCATACGGTGACCAACAAGGTCATGCGCGTGGGAGGAGCGGAAGTGAACAAAGCGCAGCTGATCAACGCCCTCGCGGAACGCCTCGGGGATAAGAAGATCGCCTCGGCTGCGGTGGCGGGCCTGATCGATCTGATCGTCCGGACCGTCGATGCGGGGGAGCGGGTCACGATCACTGGTTTCGGGGTCTTCGAGAAGCGGGCCCGGGCGGCCCGGACCGCGCGGAATCCCCGCACCGGCCAGGCGGTGGCGGTTCAGCAGACCGCCGTTCCCGCGTTCCGGCCCGGCATCCTGTTCCGGGAAGTGGTGAGCGGAACCCGGGTACTGCCGGAATCCGACGGCGGCGGGGCGGCGGAGCCGCGACCCACGGACGGCACGGACGGATCCAACAGCCGCCCGGCCCCGCCGATGACCGACGCGCATATGGCCCCCGCGTCGACGCCGAAGAAACCCAAAACGGGAAAGACGGCCAAAGCGGATAAGCTCGCCAAGACGGCGAGAAACTCCGTCAAAGCCGCCGCGAAAAAGGCTGGGAAAAAAGCTGACAAGAAGTGAGCCCGGAGCCTCAGGAGTACACGGCGTCGGCGTAATAGTCGGCGCGCAGCAAGGCGGGCGGAGTGGGTGATCCGTTATCGAAGAACAGCGCCCAGTAACTGCCCTTCTGACTCGGCACGTCGTCGAGCGGCTCCCGCCCGGCGGCGGCGGTGAGGTCGCGGACCAGGCCGGGAATCACCCCGCCCTGGCTGCACACCACCACCGGCCCCCTCGGCCCGGCCGCGATTCCCAGCAGCCGGGACAGGCCCGTTTCGGGATCAGCCCGGTACTCATCCTCGGACCACTGCGGTGCCACGATAATGGGCACACCAAGGTCTTGAGCGAGGCCCGCGACGCTCTGGCGGCAGCGCAGCGCCGGTGCGGAATACACCCGCCGGGCGCCGAACAGGGGCAGCAGCACCCGCAGCGCCTCCGCCTGCCGCTGGCCCTTGGCGGTCAGCGGGCGCAGGTCATCATGGCCTGGCCAGGACTCGCGCTCGCCCGCTTCCGCGTGCCGGACCAGCAGCACGGTGGCCAGCTCCATGCTCCAGCCGTTGAGCCCGGCCAGCAGGGCCCGGTCATGGGCGTGGCTGAGGAGCTCGAGTGCCTGCGGCAGCGCCAGCCAGCGCAGCCGGTCCACTTCATCGCTGGGACGGAATTGCCCGCCCAGCCGACGTGCCACCCAGTAGTGCACGACCTTCTCACCCGCGGGCACCTGGTACTGGGTACGGCCCAGCCGGGGGCCGAGCGTGACCGCCGAGCCAGTTTCCTCCGCCACTTCCCGGACCGCGGTGACGGGCAGCGTTTCCCCCGTGTGTGGCTTCCCCTTGGGCAGTGACCAGTCGTCGTAGCGGGGCCGGTGGATCACCGCCACCTCGGCGTCGCCCGACGGCGAGCGCCGCCACACCACCGCACCAGCGGCAATCAGGGCGGGCACCGGTCATTCACTCCTGCGGTGGCGGAGGATCTCCTGCACCTGGTGGTCGCGGACGGTGGAGCCATCCGAGGGGGAGGGACTCCACGACCCATCCGCCGCCAGCACCCAGCACCGTGTCGCCGGGTCCAGCGCGGAGGTGAGCACCGCGTCCAGTTCCTCGGTGAGGGCGGGGTCCGCCACCCGCACCAAGGCCTCCACCCGGCGGTCCAGGTTGCGGTGCATCATGTCCGCGCTGCCGATCCAGTACTCGTCGGCGCCCACGAAATGAAAGACCCGTGAGTGCTCGAGGAACCGGCCCAGGATGGACCGCACGCGGATGTTCTCCGACAGGCCCGGGCGTCCCGGGATGAGCGCGCAGATGCCCCGGGCCACGATGTCGACAGGCACGCCCGCCATCGAGGCCCGGTACAAGGCGTCGATCACCTGCTCGTCGACCAGGGAGTTGACCTTGATTCGGATCCCGGCCGGCCCGCCCGCCTGGATGTGGCCGATCTCCGCCTCGATGCGCTCCACGATGCCGCGCCGGATCCCGTAGGGCGCCACCAGCAGGCTGCGGTAGGACGTCTGCCGGGCGTAGCCGGTGAGCGAGTTGAACAGGTCGGTGAGGTCGGCGCCGATCGCCGGATTGGCGGTGAACAACCCGATGTCCTCGTACAGCCGGCCGGTCTTCGGGTTGTAGTTGCCGGTGCCGACATGGCAGTACCGCCAGATCGCTGAGCCCTCCTGGCGCACCACCAGCGCGATCTTGCAGTGCGTCTTGAGCCCCATCAGCCCGTACACCACGTGCACCCCGGAGCGCTCCAGCGCCTTGGCCCACCGGATGTTGGCCTGCTCATCGAAGCGGGCCTTCACCTCCACCAGCGCGACGACCTGCTTGCCCGCCTCGGCGGCGTCGATCAGCGCGTTGACGATGGGGGAGTCACCGGAGGTCCGGTAGAGCGTCTGCTTGATCGCCAGCACATGCGGGTCCCCGGCGGCCTGCTCGATGAAACGCTGCACGCTGGTGGAGAACGAGTCATACGGGTGGTGCACCAGCACGTCGCGCTCGTGCAGGGTCGCGAAGATGTCCTTGGGGCTCTCGCCTTCGCCGAAAGCCGGGTGGGTCGCGGGGACGAACGGCTCGTCCTTGAGCTCCGGCGCGGACAGCGCGTGGAGCTGCCACAGGCAGGACAGATCGAGCATGCCGGGGACCTCGACGACGTCGTGCGGGTCGACGTCGAGCTCGCGCAGCAGCAGCTTCAGCACATGGCCGGTCATGGTGTCGGCGACCTCGAGGCGGACCGGGGGGCCGAAACGGCGCCGCGCGAGCTCCCGCTCCATCGCCTGCAGCAGGTCCTCGTCACGGTCTTCCTCGACCTCGACATCCGCGTTGCGGGTAACCCGGAAGATGTGCCAGTCGACCACCTCCATCCCGGCGAACATCTCCCCGAGATGAGCCCCGATCAGCTCCTCCAAAGGCAGGAACGTGGCCGGAGGGGACCCCCGGCCGTCCTGATCCGGCTCCACCCGCACCAGGCGGGGCACGTTGTTGGGCACTTTGACCCGGGCGAACCGCTCGATGCGGCTGTCCGGATCACGCACCGTCACCGCCAGGTTCAGCGACAGGCCGGAGATGTAGGGGAACGGGTGCGCCGGATCCACCGCCAGCGGGGTGAGCACCGGGAAGATCTGCTCGGAGAAGTAACTCGACAGCCGCAGCCGCTGCTGATCGTCGAGATCCGACCAGCGGACGAAGAAGATGTCGTGCTTCTCCAGATCTGGGCGGACCGAGTCGAGGCAGACCCGGGCCTGGCGCTCGGTGAGCTCGCGGCTGCGCATCGCGATCTGGGCCAGCTGCTCCTGCGGGGACAGGCCATCCGCGCTGCGCACTCCCAGCCCGGCCTCCTCGCGGCGCTTGAGCCCGGCGACCCGCACCATGTAGAACTCGTCCTGGTTCGAGGCGAAGATCGCCAGGAACTTCGCCCGCTCCAGCAGCGGCTGGCTGGTGTCCTCGGCCAGGGCGAGCACCCGGGCGTTGAAATCCAGCCAGGACAACTCCCGGTTGAGGTAACGGTCGTCAGGCAGATCGGTGTCGGATGGCAGGGGCGTGGCGGCTGGGGGGGTGAGGGACTGGCTCACCTGGACATTGTCCCTTATCACGCCACGGCGCCGCGGTAAACACTGGGGGTCTTTAGGGGTGAATCCCCGGTCGCGGAATGTGCAGGACGGCGCTGGTGAACCGGCCAAGGCCCAGCTCCCGGGCGTGTGCCAGATCCTCGCGGGTGTCGACGTCGCAGCGCAGGCCCGGCCAGTCCCCGGTGAGCTCCCGGGCGCCGCTGGCGTGATGCGCGGCCGCTGAGCCGGGGCCGAAACCGGGCTCGAGAGCCCGCCCCGGCGGGGCGAGCAGCAGCGTCGTGCCGGTGCCCGCCCGGTCGGCGCAGAACGCCCGCTCG
>DASTBN010000474.1:0-12415 GCA_035712045.1 Pseudonocardiaceae bacterium | reverse complement strand
CGGGATGACATTGCGGCAACCCAGCCCACTAGACATCGCCGATGGCCGCGGCCCGGCTTGGTTGGACGAGTGGCTGTCGACGCACGGCAGCGAGCTGGTCGCCTGGCGCAGGCAAATCCATGCCCATCCCGAACTCGCCTTCGCCGAGCACGTCACCACGGCGCTGATCGCTGAGCACCTCGCGCACGCGGGACTGCGACCCACCGTACTCCCTCGCGGCACCGGCGTGATCTGTGACATCGGCGCTGGTACACCATGCGTAGCGCTGCGCGCCGACATTGACGCGCTACCCATTTCCGAGGCCACCGGGTTGCCGTTCGCCTCCACCGTCGATGGTGTCATGCACGCCTGCGGGCACGACGCGCATACCGCGATCCTGATCGGGACAGCGCTCGCCCTGGCCAGTGCGCCGGCGCTGCCCGGCCGGATCAGGGTGATCTTTCAGCCAGCCGAGGAAGAGATGCCTGGAGGCGCCATGGAGGTGCTCGCGGCGGGAGGGTTGTCCGGTGTGGAGCGCATCTTCGCGCTGCATTGCGCTCCCCGCTTACGTGTTGGCGAGGTCGGTACCCGGGTCGGGCCGGTGACCTCGGCGATGGACCTGCTGGAGGTACGGCTGTCCTCGCCCGGAGGGCACACCGCGCGACCGCATCTCACTGCGGATCTCGTGCACGCGCTCGGCACCGTGATCACCGGCTTGCCATCGCTGCTGTCGCGGCGGGTCGACCCCCGCTCGGGCACTGTGCTGGTGTGGGGCGCGGCGCAGGCTGGTCAAACCAATAACGTCGTCCCCCGGGAGGGATCGTTGCGCGGCACCCTCCGCACTGCGGACCGGGAGGTCTGGGCTGAGCTGGAAACGCTGGTCCGCGAGCTGGTCAGCGCCTTGCTGGCTCCTACCCTGGTGGACTTCGACCTCCGCCATATTCGGGGCGCGCCGCCAGTGATCAACGAGTCGTCCAGCACCGAAACGCTCCGTGAGGCCATCGTCACCGCCCTGGGCGGCGACGCTCTCACCGGCACCGACCAGTCCTCGGGAAGCGAGGACTTCGCCTGGTACCTAGAGCACGTACCGGGATCCATCTGCCGCCTCGGCGTCTGGTCCGGCGAGGGCGCCCAACACGACCTGCACCAAGCCACGTTCGACCTGGACGAGCGCGCCCTTCCGCTAGGCGTCCGGCTCATGGCCCACACCGCTCTCATCGCCCTGTCTTAACCCCTCCCCAGCGTGTCGTGTCTTCGCTCCTAGCCGGAGGTGCGACATCGCATGGCACCTCCTGGCGCGCCGGTAGGATTGATTTGTGGCGCCGCAGCCGTGGGTCTTCGCCCGCCGGACCTCGGGGCAAGGCCGCGATGGTCTGGCCGCGATCCTGGCTTTGTCGGAGGCTGAGGACGTCATCCCCTTCGCTGGAGGGTTTCCGGACCCGGCGACCTTCCCCGGAGAGGTCTTAGCGGATCTCATGCGTCACCTGGTCGTGCTCGGCGACAGCTCGGCTTTCCAATATGGCCCGGTGGTCGGCCTCCCCGGACCGCGCGCGTTCATCCGCGAGCGTCTTGCCGCTAGCGAAGGGCGACTGGCCGACGAGGACGAATTTATGATCACCAGCGGAGCCATCGAAGCCCTTGATCTGCTCGGAAAGGCGCTGCTCGAGAGGGGCGACCCGGTTCTGCTTGAGGCGCCAACGTATCTCGGCGCCATCATGGCCTTCAGGGGCTTCGAGGCTGCGGTGGGGACCGTGCCCACCGACGAATCCGGTCTGTGCGTTGAGGTGTTGGAAGCTTGGTTAAGGCGTAAGCCGCGCCCCAAGCTGCTCTACACGATCCCCGACCACCAAAATCCGGGTGGGATGACGTTGTCGATGGATCGGCGTATCGTGCTCGCCGAGTTCGCGGAGCGACACGGGTTACTCGTCATCGAGGACGTCGCGTATCGCGAGCTGGGATTCACAACCGATCGCCTGCCGAGTCTCTGGTCGCTCGCGCCGGGCAACGTCGTCCAGTGCGGGACGTTTTCGAAGACGTTCTTCCCCGGCGTGCGGATGGGATGGGCCGTCGGACCGTCGCCTGTCATCGCTCAGATGCGGCGCGCCAAGCAGAACACGGACCAATGCGCGGGGTCGCTGGGGCAGCGTCTGCTGGAGGAGTTCGGGCGCCGGGGACATCTCGACGCGACGAATCTGGCGGCGCGAGCGCTATACGGGCGGCGCTGCGCGCTGCTCATGAACGCGCTCGACGAGCAGATGCCCGACGGCGTGACATGGACCCGCCCGAACGGCGGATTTTTCACGTGGGTGCGGCTACCAGCCGGGGTGGATTCCGAGGAGCTGGCGCGTGAGGCGCTTGGCGTGGGCGTCGCGTTCGTTCCCGGATCGCCGTTTTATCCGGACGGGCGCGGCCGGGATCGCTTTCGCCTGTCGTTTAGCTGTGTCGGAGATAGCGATATCGCCGAAGGCGTGCGACGCCTCGCGACGGTGATCCGGCAGCGTCAGGAGCTCGTGGCGGGCGCGTCTGGGATCGCCTGAGCCGTTCCCGAGCTCAGATCGGTGGGATCGGGTTTGCGTCGCTGTATCTCGCGGAATCTCGCGCTGACGCTCTCGTACGCCCTGCGAATCATCTCACAATCCACGCTGAAAGTGAGGTACCGGATGCCCATTGATCGCAGCGCCGGGAGCTCGTCTATGTCGGTGAGGATCGTGCCCGCGACTTTGCCAGCATGCTCGATCTTCGTGGCGAGGGTGCGCATGACATTGATGACCCGTGGATCGTCGGTCTGGCCGGTGATGCCCAGCGATTTGGAGATGTCGTAGCGCCCGAGAAACACGATGTCGAGCGCTTCGACTTCGAGGATGTCATCGATGGTCTCCACCGCTTCCTGGCCCTCGACGTGAATCGCGAGCAGAGCATTGGCGTTGGCTTCCCGGCTGATGCGCACGCCGTTGTGATGCGTGTAATCGCCGGCTCGTACGAATGGTGAAAATCCGCGGTTCCCGATGGGCGGAAACTTCGCGTGCCGGACGGCGCGCTCGAGCGTGCCCCGATTGCCGACGTTCGGAATCTGCACGCAATGCGCTCCGATGTCCAGCGCCTTAAGGGTCTCCGACTCGCTCACACCCGAGATCCGCATGACGGGTGACATGCCGCGTGACTCTGCGGCGATGATCATCAGCTGGGAGGTCTCGAAGCTCATCGCGCCATGCTCGCCGTCGATGACGACGAAATCCAGCCCGGCCGTCCCGAGGACATCGACGAGCATCGGGGACGCGATAACCACCCAGGTACCGAGAACGGCGTCGCCGGCCAGGAGCTTCTCACGCAAAAAGTTCGGCCGCAGCATCACTCGCGCATCTCTCGCTGAGCCTGGGTGTGCTCGCGCAGCGCGTTCGCGACCTCAAGGATCACGTCCTCCTGCCCGGCGACCACGGATCGTCGGCCGAGCGCGAACAGGATGTCGCGCGGATCGACACAGAACTGTGTCGCGATGCGCCGCACCGGTTTGGAATAGCCCGAGAAGACACCGGCGAGGCCGCTCACGATCGTGATCGAGTCAGTCGTGGGCAGGACCTGTACAAGCTCACGCTCGGCGTGCTCGGCCGCATCGAGCATCGCGTACAAGTCGATGCCCGTCTCGTAACCGAGCCGATCCAGCACCGCGACGAGGACCTCAAGCTGCGTGTTGCCGGCGCCCGCGCCAAAACCGCGCGCCGTACCGTCGAGGATCGACGCGCCCTCCTTGACGGCCGCGAGCGAGTTCGCCATTCCGAGTGAGACGTTCTCGTGACCGTGGAAGCCAACCACGAGCGAGGTGCCCGCGATGAGCGCTGCGACGCGGCGGCGCACGTCATCGAGCAGCAACGCGCCTGCGGAATCCATTATGATCACGCCGTGCGCGCCGTAGCTTTCTATTTTGCGCGCCTCTTCGACGAGTCGTTCGGGGCTGGCCATGTGGCTCATCATCAGCACGCCGTAGACGGGTTTGTCGAGTCCGCGCAGGTACGTGACGTGACGCTCGGTCAAATCCGCCTCTGTGCAGTGCGCTCCGACGCGGAAGAGATCGGCGCCTTCCTCGATCGCCACGTCGAGATGCCGGATCGTCGCGAACCCGGGGATACCGAAGACGCCCAGCTGCGCGTGGGTCAACTGGCTGCGCGCGATTCGCAGCATCTCGCGGTCACTCACGCGCGATTCGCCCACCTGCAGCGAGGAGGCGCCGAGCCCGTTGCCGTGACCGACCTCGACGATCGGTACCCGCGCGGCGTTCGCGGCGGCGGCATACGAGCCGATCTGCTCCGCGTCAAGTTGGTGCTGGACGGCGTGGCTGCCGTCCCGCAACGTGGAATCGCTGATCAGGATCCTTGGTCGCGCGTCCATGGCACTGGCCTACTCGTGGCTGTGCGCCGGGACCGTCGTGCGTTGCGCGAGCGCGCGTGCTCGCTCCTCAGCTGCTGAAACTGCGGCGCACGTGATGATGTCGAGGTTGCCGGCATACGATGGCAGGTAGTCACCCGCACCGGTGACCTGCACCGTCAATGCGATTCGGCCACCTTCGACGAGGGGTGCGACTACAAGCCGGTAGCCCGGCACGTAATGTTTCACGCGTGTGACCATGTCGTCGACAGCGGTGCGCAGCAGTGGGAGGTCGACATCGCTCGCCTTCGCGAAAATGGTGCACTGCATGTTGATCGGCGGGTCCGATGGATTAACGATGAGTATCGCCTTCGTTCGCGCGGTGCCGCAAAAGTGCGCCATCGCGTGCTGTGTCGTGATGAGGTATTCGTCGAGGCTGATGCGCGTCGCTGGGCCGACGCCACGCGAAGCCACCGTCGAGACGATCTCGATGTATTCCACATGCGGGTGCGTCTGCGCGATGCAGCGCGCTAACGGTATCGCCGCCTGCCCGCCGCACGTCACCATGCAGAGGTTAGACTCATGCGTGCGCTCCGCCAGGTTGAGCGCCGGGATGCAGAGCTCGCCAAGATTTGCCGGCGTGAGATCGATCACCGGCACACCGAGCGCCGAGAGCAGAGCCCAATGACGCTCGGCGTCGAGCGCGGAGGTGGCATCGAAGACGAGGTCGAAACGGCTCGGATCTTCCGTGATCGCTGTGATCCCGCGTCCGCTGAGCGGCACGTCCATCTGGTTCGCGCGCCGCATCCCGGCCGAGTTGATATTGCGCCCCGCGAACATCACGCACCTCAGCAGCCGCGAACGTCGCACTTTGAGCAGCAGATCTGTCCCAACGTTTCCCGTTCCGAGGATGCCGACACGCAACTGACGGTCAGAATCGAGACCATCCAAGCCGTCCCAGATGGAGAACCCATCTCGCAGCGCCACGTCCATGGGGCGAAAATCTCCTTTCGATCCCGATCACGCTGGGCGGGTCCGGGAAGCGCATCCACAGTCGAGCACTTCGGCCCGGACTCACCTAGTTAATCGAGTCTTATCCCGGCCATCGATCCTCCGGTAGGCGGTGCGGGCTGCGGCGGTCAATACGACGGTAGCTTGTTCATCGATCTCGGATGCGTGCGTTGAGGTCCTCGCGATCGAGGTGGTCTCGACGAAGCCGGCGGGACGTAGCGCGCCCAGGATGTGCAGCAATGTCCCGGTACGAGTGACGCTGTCGTATGTCAATTGATGACGATGCAAAACACCGAGCGCGGAGTCTGGCGTCAACGCCGTCAGCAGCTCGGGCTTGTACAGTCGGCGATGCAGGTAGGCGACTGGCATCCCCATGATGCTGTGCGATTTGCCCGGTGTCTCCTGCGCGACGTGGGCGTGGACGGCCTTGATCACATGGCTGGGGCCGACCTTACGCAGATTGACCTCTGTCGCATAAAGCCGACCGGCCGCGACGATGAAGTCGATGCCGAACGATCCGCGAAAGCCGCGGCGGTTGAGCGCCATGCCGAGCCTGCGCAGCGCATCGCCCGCCCCAGGCGCGACATCCTTCCCCGCCGGGAAGATACAGCCGAGGTATTCGTCCTCGACGAGAATCTGCTCATGCACCGCGAGCAGCTCGGCTTCGCCATGACCTCGCACGTAGCCCTGCGCGCTCGGCGAGCTGGTGGCGCCGGGGAGGTACTCCTCGACGATCGCGCCGCTGTCTGCCAGCGCGCTGGAGTAGTCCTCCCAAGGCTGCGGCAGCCTTTCCACGGAGCGGCGCAGATCACCGGTCCGCAGGAGCGCTTCACAGCGGACGACCGCGTTGCCGATGCCGCTGGCCCACTCCGCACTATCGAGCTTGACGATCACGCGCTCGGCAGGTGGGTCGGCGGTTGCCAGCCGCCGCGCCAGGCGCACCACCGCCTCCTCGCTGTGGGCGACGTCGAGTTCTCCGCGAGCGCAGCGCACACCGCTCTCGTGAAGCAGGGTCTTGCCGCCCGACTTCGTTCCCCACCGATTCGCGAAGTCCGCGGGCCCCTCCTCGGCCGGGACGCCGAGCCGCTCTGCGAGCTCGTCGCTTGCGTCCGACGCGGCGAAGTTCACCAGCAGCGCGGATCGCGCGCTGCGGACCGCAGCGCGCAAGTGAGCGATCAGATGCGGGTCCGCCAGCACCGCCTCGTCCAGCGACGTGTGACTGCCGCTGCTCGGCACGAGACATCGCAGCCGCCGACGCATGTCGCGCCGCAGTGGCTCGTCGCCGGCACTGAGACTCATGAGAGCGTGATCGATGATCCACGGGTCGATCTTGTCCGCGTTGATCACCACGACCCGTACGTCAGCATCACGCAGCGCCGCGAGTTCCGACAAGCTGCGCTCGCCGAAATACCGTGCGTAGGGCACGGCGGTCAGCACACCCTCACTGTAATTCATCGACGGGAGCAGGATGAGCGTGTCGGCGCGAGTGGCTGGGCGCGGGCGATGATCCCGGGCGGCAACCACGTCGTGCACCGTCACCTGTCCTAGCTTTACTGAGTTTGCTGGGTGAACGCAACGGTGCCGCCTTGGCGGAACTGCCAACACCGCCGAAATCGACACATACCGGGATGCCCAGCGTGGTCTGGATCGGGAGCGGCGCGGGTCAGGGGCCGATGCCGGCGCAGGGGCGGGATCGGAGCTCGGCGACGTAATCCTCGGGGGCGCCGGCGGCCTCGGCGGCGTCGGCGATAACGCCGAGATACCGTGCCGAGGGCAGGCCGCCTTCGTAGGCGTCCAGGACGTAGAGCCAGGTGAGAGCCGAGCCATCGAGGGTGTGCACGCGCAGTTTGAGCTTCTTGTGCAGGCCGAAGTCCTCGCCTTCCCAGCGGTCGAGGAGCTTCTCGTCCTCGGCGGTCACGTCGTAGATCACGACGAACACCTGGGAGATGGGGTCTTCGACGACGGTGGCGAGCGCACCTTCCCAGCTGAGATCCTCGCCACCAAAGGTCAGCCGCCAGCCGATCAGCCAGCCGGTCATCGCCATCGGCGAGTGCGGCGCGCGCTGCATCATCTGGGCGGGATCCATGTTAGACCCGTAGGCGGCGTAGAGCGGCACGCGCGATAGCGTAGCCGCCGCACGATGGGTCCCGACGTTCCCGCCACCGCTGTCAGCTACGCCCAGTTCACGGGGTGCGCACTGAGTGTGTGATTTACCGGGCAACCTCAGGTGTGTCCAGACGTCCTTTCGGGTGGAGAGCTGGCATGCTGGCACGAGGAGGTTGCGATGCGGATCGTTGCCTGCGGGCTGATCGCTGGTACGGCTCTGCTGGGCCTGGCCCCGGTGGCACTCGCTGACGCGCCGGAGAGCCAGGCCAACCCGGAGAGCCAGGCCGCGCCCCAGGCTGAGGTGAGCATGCTGGCGGTGTCGCTCACGGTGGGCGGGGCGCTCGCCACTGTCGGGTCTGGCGTGGCGCTGGTGCTGACCCGGCGCCGGGAGCTGAGCCAACCTGCGCTCAGCCAACCCAGCCAAGTGTCCGGGTGACCGCTTTGCGCCACTGCCCGTAAAGCTCCTCGCGTCGCTGCGGGGTCATGGCCGGGTTCCATCGCCGGTCGGCGGCCCAGTTCCGCTGGATCTCCGCCTCATCCGGCCACAGGCCGACCGCCAGGCCAGCGGCGTACGCGGCGCCGAGCGCGGTGGTCTCGCTCACCACGGGACGGATCACCGGGACCCCCAGGATGTCCGCCTGGAACTGCATGAGCAGCTCATTTCCCACCATGCCGCCATCCACCTTGAGCGTGGTGAGCCGTTCACCGGAGTCGGCGTTCATCGCGTCCAGCACCTCGCGGGTCTGGAACGCGGTCGCCTCCAGCGCCGCCCTGGCCAGGTGCCCGCGATTGACGTACCGGGTCAGGCCGACGATGGCGCCCCGCGCGTCGGGGCGCCAGTGCGGTGCGAACAACCCGGAGAAGGCGGGCACGACGTAGGCACCCCCGTTGTCGTCGACGGTCCGGGCCAGCGGCTCGATCTCCGCCGTGCGGGAGATCAGGCCCAGGTTGTCCCGCAGCCACTGCACCAGCGACCCGGTGACCGCGATGGAACCCTCCAGCGCGTACACCGGGTCCCGCGATCCGAGCTGGTAGCAGACCGTAGTGAGCAGCCCGTGGCGGCTGCGCACCAGCGAGGCGCCGGTGTTGAGGAGCATGAAATTGCCGGTGCCGTAGGTGTTCTTGGCGTCCCCGGCGGACAGGCAGGCCTGCCCAAAGGTGGCCGCCTGCTGGTCGCCGAGGATCCCGGCGATGGGCACCCCCGCCAGCTCGGCGGGCGCCCGGACGGTGCCATGCGCCGCGGCGGAGGAGCGGATCCGCGGCAGCATTGAGGCCGGGACGCCCATGTCGTACGCGATGCCCTCATCCCAGCTGAGGGTCTCCAGGTCCATCAGCAGGGTTCGCGAGGCATTGGTGACGTCGGTGAGGTGCAGCCCGCCGGTCATGTTCCACAGCAGCCAGCTGTCGACGGTCCCGAAACACAGTTCCCCGTGACGGGCCCGCTGGCGGGCTCCTGGCACATTGTCGAGGATCCAGCGGATCTTGGGCCCGGAGAAGTACGTGGATAACGGCAGCCCGGTGCGATGCTGGTACCGGCTGGCTCCGGCGGGACCGCCGAGCTCGGCGCATAACCGGTCGGTGCGGGTGTCCTGCCAGACGATCGCACGATGCACCGGCTCGCCACTGCGCCGGTCCCACACCACGGTGGTCTCCCGCTGGTTGGTGATGCCCACTGCGGCGATATCGCCGGCCGTCAGCTCCGCCCTGGCCAGCGCGGCGGCGGCCACCGCCTGGACATTCGCCCAAATCTCCAGCGGGTCATGCTCCACCCATCCCGCGGCGGGGAAGTGCTGAGTGTGCTCGCGCTGGTCAGCGCTGACGATCCGGCCGTCGCGGCCGAAGATCATGCAACGGGTGGACGTAGTGCCCTGATCGATCGCGGCGACGTAAGAGCTCATCGGCCATGGACGTTAGCGGTTCGGCCAGCGCCCTCTCCTGCGGCCTTGCGCGGTAGCGTGCACCAGGCAGCCGGTGACGACGCGAGGGGTGGGACCGATGCAGCAGGCCGGCCAGGAGCCTCTCCGGGCGGCTCTGTCCAGCGCCCAGCCAGCCCCAGGGCAGCTGTGCCTGGCGCAGCGGGCGGCGGACTGGCGGCGGCTGGGCGGCGAGCGATTCGACGTCGTGGTCATCGGTGGTGGTGTGGTCGGGTCCGGTGCGGCCCTCGACGCCGCCACCCGCGGCCTCGCCGTGGCCCTGGTGGAAGCCCGGGACCTGGCCTCGGGGACCTCCAGCCGGTCATCCAAGTTGTTCCACGGCGGCCTGCGTTACCTGGAGCAACTGGAGTTCGGGCTGGTCAGGGAGGCGCTGCACGAGCGGGAGCTGATGCTCACCCGGCTGGCGCCGCATCTGGTCAAACCGGTGAGCTTCCTCTACCCACTGACCCACCGGATCTGGGAACGGCCTTATGTCGCCGCCGGGCTGGCGCTATACCAGACCCTGGGTGGCACCCGATCCGTGCCGGGACAGCGGCATCTCACCCGGGCCGGAGCGCTGCGGCTGGCACCGGGATTGCGCCGGGACGGCCTGGTCGGTGGGGTGCACTACTACGACGCGATCGCCGATGACGCCCGGCACACCATGACCTTGGCCCGCACCGCCGCCCAGTCCGGCGCCGTGGTACGCAGCTCCACCCAGGTCATCGGCTTCCTCCGGGAGGCCGACCGGATCTGCGGGGTCCGGGTGCGGGACTGCGAGACTGGCGAGGAAACCGACATCGAGGCGCACGCCGTGCTCAACTGCACCGGTGTCTGGGCCGATGAGATCCAGCGCCTGTCCGGCGGGCGGGGCCGGTTCCGGATCCGGGCCTCCAAAGGTGTCCACATCGTGGTCCCGCGCGACCGGATCATCTCGGAGACCGGGCTGATCCTGCGCACCGCCGCGTCGGTGCTGTTCGTCATCCCGTGGCGCAATCACTGGATCATCGGCACCACCGACACCGGCTGGAACCTCGATCTGGCCCACCCCGCGGCCACCCGCGCGGACATCGACTACCTGCTGCGCACGGTCAACGCTGTGCTGGCCACACCGCTGGACGACGCCGACATCGAGGGTGTCTACGCCGGTTTGCGGCCGCTGCTGGCCGGGGAGAACGAGGAGACTTCGCGGCTGTCCCGGGAACACGCCGTCGCCAGGGTCGCGCCCGGCCTGGTGGCCATCGCGGGCGGCAAGTACACCACCTACCGGGTGATGGCCGCCGACGCGGTGAACGCGGCGGTGCCCGATCTGCCCGGCCGGGTCGCTTCCTCGATCACCGACAAGGTGCCCTTGCTCGGCGCGGACGGCTATCACGCGCTGGTCAACCAGGCCGACACGCTGGCCGCCCGGTACGGGCTGCACCCTTACCGCCTGCGGCATCTGCTGGATCGCTATGGATCAGCCGTGCACCAGGTGCTGGCCCTGGCCGCCGATCGCCCGGATCTGCTCGCGCCGCTGCCCGAGGCACCGGACTACCTGCGGGTCGAGGTCGTGCACGCGGCCAGCCACGAGGGCGCCCTGCACCTGGAGGACGTGCTGACCCGGCGCACCCGGATCTCCATCGAGTACCCGCACCGGGGCGAGGCGTGCGCCGCCGAGGTGGCCGGCCTGATGGGCGAGGTGCTGAACTGGACCGCGGCCGCGCGGGACCGGGAAGTGCGGCTCTACCTCGCCCGCGTCGCCGCCGAACGTGACTCGCAGTGCCAGCTCAACGATTCCACCGCTGACGCCCGCCGCAACGCCGCCCCCGACCCCCGTCTCCTGGCCCGCGTCAGCTGAGCGCACCGCCCGCCAGGTCGGTGGTGTTAGAAGTCGGCGTCGGCGGCGATGTGGCGGATTTCGGGCAGGTAGAAATCCATGTCGCCGGGCTCGAACCGGCACGTGCCCACCACGTGCCAGAACTCGCCCGCCACCGTGCCGCTGAGCTTGTAACGACCATCGGGTGACAGTGCGGCCCAGCCTTCGGGCAGGCCGAGGAGGGTCACCCTGATTTGGGGTGCGCCGCCGGTGGTGAGGTCCCAGAGCCGCACGGTTCCGCCATCTCCGGCGCTGGCGAGCTGGCGGCCGTCCGGGCTGAAAGCGACTGACCAGACCCGCCGGGTTTGCGCCTGCAAGGTATGCGCGCACTCGCCGGTGCGGGTGTCCCAGAGCCGGATGACCAGATCGTCACCAGCGGTCGCGATCAGGGTGCCAGCTGGGTTCATCGCGGCGGACCAGATCCGGTCGGTGTGCCTGGTGAGCGCGCGGATCACCGCGCTGCGCTGGTAGTCCCAGATGATGGCGGTGCCATCGTGGCTCGCGCTGAGCAGCGTTGAGCCGTCCGGGCTGAACAGCACCGTGTACACCCGGTCGGTGTGCTCCCGCAGCGTCGCGAGGCACATGCCGGTGCTGGCGTGCCACAACCGCACCACGGAGTCGTCGCAGCCGGTCGCGAGCAGGCCACCGGTCGGGTGGAACGCGATCGAGCGGACCCGGCCGCGGTGCTCGCCGAGGGTCAGGACGCACCGGCCAGTGCGGCGGTACCACAGCCGGACCGAATCGTCGTCGTTCGCGGTGGCCACGATGTCCCCATCCGGGCTGAACGCGCTCGCCCAGACGTAGTCGGTCTCGGCGTCCAGGGCGCGCTCGTAGCCGCCGGTGGTGGCGTTCCACAGATGCACGTCGCCGTCGTTGCTCGGGGTCGCGACCAGTCCGCTGGCCGGGTCGAAGCACGCTGAGATCAGCCCATCACCGAGGCCTTTGAGGGTGCGCCGCAGCCGTCCCGTGCGGGGATCCCACAACCGCACGGCCCCGTCGTTGCCGCTGGTGGCGAGCAGGGTCCCGGTGGCGTTGAACGCCACCGACGTGACCCGGCGCCCGTGGCCGCGCAGGACATGGGTGCACTGCCCGCTGGTCACGTCCCACAGCCGGGTGGTGCCGTCGTTGCTGGTGGTGGCGAGTTGCCGGGCATCCGGGTGGAACACCGCTGGCCAGATGGACGCCTTGT
>DASTBN010000473.1:0-9791 GCA_035712045.1 Pseudonocardiaceae bacterium | reverse complement strand
CTGCGCGAGCGCGTCGCCAGCGCTGTACGCGCGGTGCGTCTGCGGGTTAGTCTGAGCCCGCAACGCCAGATACCGGTCGAACAATTCTGGGGACAAGGCTCTGAGCTCGAAATTCATCATCGAGTGGTAGGTACCGCACAGCTCGGCACAGCGGCCGACAAACGCTCCCTGGCGCATCACTTTGGTCTGGAAAACAGGATCGGTATCGTTTTTCTGCGGGTCCGGGAAGACGTCGCGTTTAAAGAGGAAGTCCGGGAGGTAGAACGAGTGGATCACGTCGGTCGACTCGATCCGGTACTCCACGACACGGTCGGTAGGGACCACCAGCAGCGGGATCGTGCTAGACGAGCCGACGGTGGAGAGCGGTTCGCCGTTATCGGTGCGGCGTACCTGGTAGACACCGTCCTTGCCGGGACGGTCCTGGAGGTACTGGAACTCCCAGTTCCACTGGAAACCGATCACTCTGACGCGCAAATCTGGATTGTCAACCTTGGCGTTGACGAAATTCTGCGCGGTCACGGTGAAGTAGAAAAGAACCGCAACGATAACGAACGGGATGACTGTGTAGATGATCTCGAGTGGCACGTTGTACTGGAACTGCCGGGGAATCTCATCGGAGCGCTTGCGGTGAAGCATGACGGTCCACATGATCAGGCCCGCCACGATCGCCCCGACCACCAGCGCGGCCACGGTCGCCCAGATCCACAAGTCGCGCATCCGCTCGGCCTGGGGAGTGATACCTTCCGGCCAGCCGAACGAAAAGGCCTCATACACCGAGCACCCGGTGGTGATCCACGCGACCATGCCGACCAGCCCGGCGACCTTCAGCAGCCGAACCGCACGGGAACGGACCACGCGCTGTCCCTCCTCGTTCACCCGACGCGGCTAGCCAGCCCACTGAACCGAACGAAAGCCTAACCCAGCGCGATGACCGCAGCTCGTCCGGGGCGCGCGCTGATTCCCCGGACGTCATACTGTGCCACCTGCCGCCCGGAGTCTGGCTGGGCCAGCGCTTCCCGCTGGGCCACCATGGGCTGGCGGCCAGCTCGGCCACTGCGATAGGAGGGCATGCGAGTGTGCGGGTTGCTGGGACTGTTGACCGCGCGGCGGGATGCGGCGGCGCGGGTTCCGGAGGTCACCGGAGCGCTGCGCTGCCAGCGGCATCGCGGGCCCGATGAGACCGGGACCTGGCACGACGCTGACGTGGTACTCGGATTCAACAGGCTCTCCATCATCGATCTCGATCACTCGCACCAGCCGCTGCACTGGGGGCCGCCGGAGGCTCCGCAGCGTTACACGATCCTGTTCAACGGGGAGATCTACAACTACCTGGAGCTGCGTGAGGAGCTGCGGCGTGAACCATATTCTGTGAGTTTCCGCACAGAAGGTGATACCGAGGTCGTTCTCGCCGCCTATCACCACTTCGGGTCGGCGGCTGTATCCCGGCTCCGGGGGATGTTCGCGTTCGTCATCTGGGACTCCCAGCGCCGCGTCGCCTTCGGCGCCCGTGACCCCTTCGGCATCAAACCGCTGTTCACATGCGCTGGGCCGGGAGGGGTGGCGTTCGCCAGCGAGAAGAAAAGCTTGCTGGAGCTCGCGCCGTCGCTGGGGACGCGGACGGCTGTCGACCATCGGGCGCTGCAGCACTACCTGACCTTGCAGTACGTACCGGAGCCAGCGTCGCTGCACGCCGGCATCACTCGCGTCGAGTCGGGTACCTCCTTCACCCTCTCCCCCGGCGGCGCGCTGAGCACCGAGCGCTACTTCCATCCCCAGTTCCGGCCCCGCGCCATCCGATCCGGCGCCGAGGCGCGGGCACTGCATGACGAGATCGCCGCCGCGATGCGGGATTCGGTGGCTAAGCACATGCGGGCCGATGTCACCGTTGGCGCGTTTCTCTCCGGCGGGATCGATTCCACCGCTATCGCGGCTCTGGCCCGGGAGCACAATCCGGATCTGATCACCTTCACCACTGGTTTCGAGCGGGAGGGTTATTCCGAGGTGGATGTGGCGGCGGAGTCGGCGGCTGCGATCGGTGTCCGGCACGTCATCCGCACGGTCTCGGCCACCGAGCTAGCCGAGGCGCTGCCCCTGATCGTGTGGTATCTCGATGATCCGGTGGCTGACCCCGCGCTGGTACCGCTGTGGTTCATCGCCAGGGAAGCCCGCGAGCACGTCAAAGTCGTGCTCTCCGGTGAGGGCGCCGACGAGTTGTTCGGCGGGTACACGATCTACCGGGAACCGTTGTCGCTGGCGCCGTTCGAGCGGGTGCCCGGAGGGCTGCGGCGCGTGCTGGGCCGGATCTCCACCTGGGTCCCAGAGGGAGTGCGGGGTAAGGACCTGCTGCGCCGCGGTGCGCTGAGCCTGGAGCAGCGTTATTACGGTAACGCGCGGATCTTCCGGGATGACCAGTTGCGCGAGGTGCTGCGTGGACACGATCCGGCCATCTCACACGCCGACGTGACCGCAGGCCCCTACGCCGCTTCCATGGGCTGGGATCCGGTCGCCCGCATGCAGCATGTGGACCTGTTCACGTGGCTTCGAGGCGACATCCTGGTCAAGGCCGACAAGATGACCATGGCCAACTCGCTTGAGCTGCGGGTGCCCTTCCTCGATCCGGAAGTGTTCCGGGTGGCGTCCACTGTCCCGCTGGGTGAGAAGATCACGCGCGAGACCACCAAGCACGCCTTGCGCCGGGCGTTGCGCGACATCGTGCCCGCGCATGTGCTGAACCGGGCCAAGCTGGGCTTTCCCGTGCCGATCCGGCACTGGCTGCGTCAGGACCTGCATGACTGGGCCCGGGGCATCGTCAGCGAGTCAGGCACCGCAGAGTTCCTGGACCTCGCGGCGGTGCACCGGATGCTCGATGAGCATCGCAGCGGGCCGCGAGATCACAGTCGGCGCATCTGGGCGGTACTGATCTTCATGCTCTGGCACGGCATCTTCGTTGAGCAGCGAATCAGCCCAGCCGTGCCTGAGCCTCGCTACCCGGTGCAGGTGTGACCGGGCACCAGAGCCCGGTCACACCGTGCACGCGGGCGCGACACGCCGGTCGTCAGTTGAATGAATCTCCGCAGGCGCAGGAGCCACCGGCGTTGGGGTTGTCGATCGTGAAGCCCTGCTTCTCGATGGTGTCCACGAAGTCGATCACGGCACCCTGCAGGTAGGGGGCACTCATCCGGTCCACCACCACGCCCAGGCCGTCGAAGTCGCGGGTCATGTCACCGTCAAGGGCGCGTTCGTCGAAGAAGAGCTGGTAACGCAGGCCCGCGCAACCGCCTGGTTGCACGGCGATGCGCAGCCGCATGTCGGTCCGGCCCTCTTGGTCGAGCAGCGCCTTGGCCTTGGCGGCGGCCGCGTCGGTGAGCTCGACACCGTGCGTGGGCACCTCGGTGCCGGCGATGTTCTCGACGGTCATGACTCTCCCCTGGGGATCTTGCTCTCGGCTCGAACAGTTCTTTCCACTCTACGGCGAACGCCGGCAACTGGCGGGTGATTCCGCACTCCTATGGTGACACACTCACCTGCGTCGCCGGGCGCTCGGCCATTGCCTCTAGGCTGGCTAACGTGAGGTTCTTGCGTGGCGACACCGGCTCTAGTGCCGCTGATCCCGAGCCCGCGCCCGTGGTGGAGACTGAACCAGAGCAGGACGAGGTGGCGCACCGGGCTCGGATGGCAGGCAAGGGCAAGCCTACCCCGACCCGCCGGGAGGCGGAAGGCCGCAAACGCGGCCCGGCACCGCCTCCGCCCCGCACCCAGCGCGAGGCAGCCGCCCGGATGCGCGGGACCAAGGAGGAACGCCGCGCTGAGGCGGCCCAGCGACGGGAACGCATGCTGGCTGGGGACGAAAAGTACCTGCTTCCCCGTGATCGAGGGCCGGTGAGGGCCTATGTGCGGGATCTGGTGGACTCGCGCTGGCACCTCGCTGGCTCGTTCATGCCGCTCGCGTTCGGGGTCGTCGTGATCAACTTCGTGCCATCGCCGGCGACGCAGTGGCTGGTGACACTGGCGTCGGCGGCGATGCTTCTCGCGATCATCATCGAAGGGGTTTTCCTGGGCCGGATGGTCAACCGCCGCGTCCGCGAGCGATTTCCCAAGGCGACCGACTCCGGGGCGAGCCTGGGGTTCTACGCCATGACCAGGGCCACCCAGCTCCGTCGGCTCCGGGTTCCCAAACCCCGCGTCAAACGTGGCGACGCGGTCCCCTGACTCGCTCGCTGGGTGATGCGCACGCTGGTGCTCGGCGGTGCGCGCTCAGGCAAGTCCGCTCACGCCGAGGGGTTGCTGCGCGAGGCGCGGGTTGACTACCTGGCCACCGCCCGGCGTGCGCCCGACGACCCTGAGTGGGAGGCGCGGATCGCCGCGCACGTCTCCCGCAGGCCCGCTAGCTGGCGCACCGTCGAGCCGGCCGATCTCCCCGGGGCGATCCGGGCCGCCGGTAGTGTGCCGGTGCTGGTCGATGACATCGCTACCTGGCTGACTGGGGAACTCGACGACGCGCGAGCCTGGGCCGGTGGCATCGAGGCGATCCGGGCCTGCCGCGCCCGGTGCGGCGAGCTGGTGTCGGCGGTGATGGCCTGCCCGGCCCGGTTGGTGCTGGTCAGCGCGGAGGTCGGGCTTGGCGTCGTGCCAGCCACGCCTGCGGGACGGCTGTTCCGGGACGAGCTGGGGTCCCTCAACGCGGCGCTCGCCGCGGTCTGCGACGAGGTTGTGCTCCTGGTGGCTGGCCTGCCCGTCAGATTGCGCTGAGGGGAAGATGGGACCTGTGAAGTTTCCCGCGATCACGCCACCGGATCAGCAGGTCCACCGGGAGGCGATGGCCCGCCACGGGCAGCTGACCAAGCCAGCGGGCTCCCTGGGCCGGCTGGAGGGACTGGGTGCCTGGGCGAGCGCCTGCCAAGGAGCCTGCCCGCCGCACCCGTTTACCCGCCCGGTCGTGGTGGTATTCGCCGGGGATCACGGCGTGGCGGCGCACGGCGTATCCGCCTATCCCAGCGAGGTCACCCAGCAGATGGTGGGCAACTTCCTGCGCGGAGGAGCGGCGGTCAACGTGCTCGCGGCGGCGGCCGGGGCGGCGATGCGCGTGGTCGATCTGGCCGTGGACAGCGAACCCTTCACCTCGCCGCTGGTGGGCGGGCACAAGGTCCGCCGGGGCAGCGGAGCGATCCACCTGCAGGACGCGCTGACCGATGTCGAGGTCACCCAGGCGCTGGACGCCGGAGTGACGATCGCGGATGAGGAGATCGACCGGGGTGCCGACCTGCTGATCGCTGGTGACATGGGGATCGGCAACACCACTCCTGCGGCGGTGCTGATCGCCGCGCTGACCGGTGAGGAACCGGTGGCGGTGGTGGGTCGTGGCAGCGGCATCGACGATGCCGGCTGGATGCGCAAAACCGCCGCGATCCGCGACGCGCTGCGCCGGGCCCGCCCCGTGGTCGCCGACCCCGTCGCCCTGGTGCGCACCGCGGGCGGCGCTGATATCGCGGCGATGGCGGCGTTCCTGGCCCAGGCGGCGCTGCGGCGCACCCCGGTGATTCTCGACGGCGTGGTGACCGGGGCGGCGGCGATGCTCGCCGAGGAGCTCGCACCCGGAGCGCGGAGCTGGTGGGTGGCCGGGCACCGCTCGGCGGAACCCGCGCACACCCTCGCGCTGGAGCGTCTGGAACTGACCCCTGTCCTTGATCTGGGCATGCGGCTGGGCGAGGGATCCGGCGCGGTGACGGCGCTGCCACTGGTGCAGATGGCCATCCGGGTGCTCGCCGAGATGGCCACCTTCGCCGACGCCGGCGTCACCGGGCCGGTAGGTGCGCCGCTGCCAACCAAGTGAACCCCGCGCTGCGGCTCGCGGTGTCCTGGCTGACCATCATGCCCGTGCGGGCCCCCGCCGAGGTGGATCGCGACCTCGCTCGCCGCGCGCTCCACTGGGCCCCCGCGATCGGCGCCGGGCTGGGCCTGCTGGCCGCCGGGATGTCCGTCGCCTCGCGGGCGCTGGGCGCACCGTCGCTGCTAACCGGGCTGCTCGTGGTCGCGACGCTGGCGTGGGCCACCCGCGGGATGCACCTGGACGGGCTGGCCGACACCGCCGACGGGCTGGGCTGCTACGGCGATTCGCGGCGCGCGCTGGAAGTGATGCGGGAAGGATCATGCGGACCGTTCGCGGTGATCACCCTCGTGCTGGTTCTGGCCATTCAAGCGGCAGCGCTCGGGACCCTGGCTGGCACGAACCGGCTGGTTCCCGTGGTGCTGGCCCTGATCGCGGGGCGCGCCGCCTTCGGCTGGTGCGCCCGTATCGGGGTGCCACCGGCCAGGTCCTCAGGCATGGGAGCGCTGGTGGCTGGCAGCCAGCCTCCTGCTATCCCGGTCGCTTTCGGGGTAGCTTTGCTCGTCGGCGGTGTGTTCGCGGTTCCGGCCCGGCCCTGGCAAGGCGCCCTGGCGATCGTCCTGGCGGCCGTGACGGTGGTCGCGTTCTCGGCACACACCCGCCGCCGGTTCGGCGGCATCACCGGCGACGTGCTAGGCGCCACCAGCGAGCTGACCACCACCGTCGTCCTCACCGTCTGCGCACTCGGCTGATCCAGGAACCAGGCCGTCGGGGCGGCACTCAGGCGAGGGGGGTCATCCAGTGGTGAGGGTCGGGGGCAGTGCCGCGCTGGATGGCGGTGAGGGCGGCGCGAAGCTGGGTAGTGATGGGGCCCGGGGTGCCGGTGCCGATGGTGAACTCGCCGCCGGAGTGGGCGACCCGGGCAATCGGGGTGATCACCGCAGCGGTACCGCAGGCGAATACCTCCGAGATATCGCCGCTCTGAACCCCTTTCTCCCACTCCTCGGTGGAGATCCGCCGCTCTTCGACACCGAAGCCGTGGTCCCGGGCCAGGGTGAGCAGGGAGTCCCGGGTGATCCCAGCCAGCAGAGCGCCGGTGAGCTCGGGGGTCACCAGCCGGGCCCGGGCACCTTCCCCGAAGACGAAGTAGAGGTTCATCCCGCCCATTTCCTCCACCCAGCGCCGCTCCACCGCATCGAGCCAGACGACCTGGTCACAGCCCTTCTCAGCGGCTTGGTGCTGGGCCAGCAACGAGGCGGCGTAGTTCCCGGCGAACTTGGCCGCCCCGGTGCCGCCGGGCGCGGCGCGGACATACTCGGTGCACAACCACACGCTGACTGGCCTGAGCCCGCCCCGGAAGTAGGGACCCGCTGGGGAGGCGATGAGCAGATAGCGGTAGGATGTGGCCGGGCGCACTCCGAGACCCACCTCGGTGGCGAACAGAAGCGGCCGCAGGTAGAGCGAGTCCTCCCCGCCTGCGGCGGGCACCCAGCTGAGATCAGTACGGACCAGTTCCCGCAGCGAGCCAAGAAACAGCTCATCGGGCAACTCGGGCATGGCCATCCGGCGGGCCGAGGACCGGAACCGGGCCGCGTTGGCCAGCGGGCGGAAGGAAGCCACCGTTCCGTCTGGCTGCCGGTAGGCCTTGAGACCTTCGAAGATCGCCTGCCCATAGTGCAGCACCATGGTCGCGGGATCCATCGCGAGCGGCCGGTAAGGGCCGATCTCCGGGTCATGCCAGCCACGGCCCCTGGTCCAGCGGATCTCCGCCATGTGATCGGTGAAATAGGCACCGAATCCGGGCGCGGCCAGGATCTCCATCCTGCGCTGTGGCGGCACCAGGAACGGATGGGGTCGGCGGCTGAACCGGGGGGAGGCGTTCATGGCCAGCACGGTATCCCGTCGTACGGGGAAATGATAGGACGTCCCACTACCGTACTCCCCGCGGCATGCTGGCTGACGTGGCCGAATCGAGAGCCCACGTCCGGATCACCCGGACCCGGCTGGCCGATGGCCGGGCGCTGACCTATTACGACGACAGCGAGCCCTACTCCTCGGGTGCGGCCACCCGGGCCCTCCACGACCCCCGCGAACTGCCGCTATGCCGGGCTCAGCCGACGATGCGCCTCGACGTGCTCACCGGGGAATGGATCATCCTCGCCCCGCACCGGATGGACCGCACTCACCTGCCCGACTCCTCAAGCTGCCCGCTGTGCCCCAGCCGCGACGGCATGCTGACCGAGATCCCGGCTGAGGACTGCGACGTCGTGGTATTCGAGAACCGGTTCCCCTCCTTCGCGGCGCCCACGGCTGCGGTACCGGCTCGGGTGGACGCGGACCCGCTGTGGCCACAGCTACCCGCGAATGGCCGGTGCGAGATCATGTGCTTTACCAGCGAGCACGACTCCTCCTTCGCCCAGCTCACTCCCCGCCGGGTGGCGACGGTGATCGAGGCGTGGGCCGATCGCACCCGCGCGCTGTCCGCGCTGAGCGGGGTCAGGCAGGTGTTCTGCTTCGAGAATCGCGGGGCGGAGACGGGGGTGACCTTGCATCACCCGCATGGCCAGATCTACGCCCTCCCGTTCGTGGCGCCGCGCACCGGGCGGTTGCTGGCCCGCGCGGTGGCACACCGTGACCGCACAGGCCGCGACCTGCTCTCGGACGTCCTCGCGGCCGAGCTGCGAGCGGGCACGCGCGTAGTCCACCATGGCACGGCGTGGACGGCGTATGTCCCCGCCGCCGCCCGGTGGCCCGTGGAACTGCACCTGATGCCGCACCGGGCGATACCCGATTTCGTCAGCCTGAACCCCGCCGAACGCCTGGAACTCGCCACGCTCTACCCCGCGCTGCTGCGGCGTGTGAATGAGTTCTTCACCGATCAAGGCAACCCCGAACCGGTACCCTATATCGCGGCTTGGCACCAGGCACCCACCGGTCCCGGACGGGAGCTGACCCGGCTGCACCTGCAACTGTTCTCGGTGCGCCGGGCCGCTGGAAAACTGAAGTACCTCGCCGGGTCGGAGTCCGGCATCGGGGTATGGCTTAACGACACCACCCCCGAACGGATCGCGCACCGGCTGCGGGAGCTGGCATGAGCACCACGCTGCGGGCCGCTTTCCGCGCCACGTTCGGCCGCGACCCCGAGGGCCTGTGGTCAGCCCCAGGGAGGGTGAACCTGATCGGTGAGCACGTGGACTATGCGGGCGGGCTGTGCCTGCCACTAGCCCTGCCGCGACACACCGTGGTCGCCGCGGCGACCCGGGACGACGGCTGGCTACGACTGCATTCGCTGCACCCCGGCGCACCGCCCTGGGAGGGCGCTCTTGACGCGGTAGGCCCTGGTCATCCGCCGGGGTGGGCCTCGTATCCGGCGGGTGTGATCTGGGCGCTGGGCCAGCCAGAGGGCGGGCTTGACCTCCTTGCCGGGGAGTCTGTGCCTCCTGGGGCCGGGCTGGCCTCCTCCGCCGCCCTGGAGTGCGCGGTCGCCCTCGCGGTCGATGCCCTGTGCGGGCTGGGGCTGGCCGCGACCAGCACCGGGCGGGTGCGCCTCGCGGAAGCGTGCCAGCGAGCCGAGAACCTGATCGTCGGCGTGCCCACCGGAGAGATGGATCAGCTGGCGTCACTGTGCTGCACCGCCGGTCACGCCTTGCTGCTGGACTGCCGGGACCGCACAATGCGGCCCATACCGCTAGATCTGGACGCTGCGGGGCTTTCCCTTCTCGTGGCCGACACCGGGGTCCGGCACCGGAATGCCGATGGCCAGTACGCCGCCCGCCGCCGCAGCGCCGAGCAAGCCGCAGCCGAACTCGGTGTCGCGAGTCTGCGTGACGCTCCTGGCGAGTGGGTAGGGCAGATCCCTGATCCGCTGCTGCGCCGACGAGCGCGGCACGTGACGAGCGAGATCGCCCGGGTGCGCGCGGTTGTGGCGCTGCTGGAGTCCGGCCGGGTCCGCGACATCGGGCCGTTA
>DASTBN010000472.1:0-2236 GCA_035712045.1 Pseudonocardiaceae bacterium | reverse complement strand
GGGCGCATTGAGGCGCTCAAGATCTACCCGGCCACGTCGGGCTGACGACACGGCTAGAGCTTCTTCCCAGGCTCTACGACGGTCACGCGTCGACCAGCAGCCACGTCCATGACCCACAACAGGTCAGAGGCGGTTATCGCTGGTGGCCAGGGGCGGGGTCGAACCGCCGACCTTCCGATTTTCAGTCGGACGCTCGTACCAACTGAGCTACCTGGCCATCCCGGCCGCAGAAGGAACCGGAGCGACCCAGACGGGACTCGAACCCGCGACCTTCGCCGTGACAGGGCGACGCGCTAACCAACTGCGCCACTGGGCCTTGCGTGCCCCCAACGGGATTCGAACCCGCGTTGCCGCCTTGAAAGGGCGGAGTCCTAGGCCGCTAGACGATGGGGACTGGTTCGTCCAGTACCTGCTCACCCCGGTGACCCGATGTGAGCAAGAACAAGCATAGGACATGACGACGACCGGCCGCACAACGGGTGGTGGGCGACTCCCCCGGAGCGGCCCACCAGCCGATACGCTCACCCGGGTCCGCTCATCGGCGAACCGGCGGGATGCCGTCCTCCCCGTCGATGAGGCCCAGCATGTCCAGCAGCATCCGGCAGTCCTCGGCACCCAGCGCGGATCGGGCCACCGACAGCCGAGCCCGGTCCACCTGTTCGGCCGTGACGCGATGCGGATCTTGCCCGCGTTGCATGGGCACCGAGCCACGGCTCAGTTCCGCACCAGTGTCCAGACCGAGATCGTAGGTACTCGGCAGACGGCTCATGAGGCCCCTCCTGAACTTCGTGTCACACATCCACAGCGCCAACCGCTCGGCGCAACCTATCTACCGTTCATCGACCGTCACAGCCTCCTACCGGGTGATTACCTGTGGTTCACCATCCCCAACCGGCTGAAATCGCCCGCCGCCCGCCGCTCGACCAACGGTTCAGCCCCGTTCGCACCTCCTATTCCCGATCTCGACACGGCAGGCTCAGGACGATGCCGGGCCCAGCCCGGCCGGGGCGGGGGAGGTATCGAGGAGCTCAGCGAGGTGCAGGGCCCGGCGGCCGGTGGTCTGGGTGATCTGCTGCCGGCAGCTGAAGCCGTCGGCGAGCACCAGCGCGCCAGGCCGCGCGCGGATGGCCGGGGCGAGAGAGCGCTCGGCCAGCGCATGGGAGAGGTCCTCGTGACCGCGCTGGTAGCCGAAACCGCCGGCCATCCCGCAGCATCCGGGGACCCGCTGGGCCCGGACCCCGGCCATGTGCAGCAGCTCGTCATCGGCGGCGTGGCCGAGCACCGCGTGCTGGTGACAGTGCACCTGCCGCACCGCGTCACCCCCGCGCCGGGGTGGCCGCCAGTCCGGCGCGTGCTCGCGGAGGACCTCCGCGAGGGTCCGGGCCCGGCGGGCCAGCCCGGCTGCGGTGGCGTCGGCCGGGAGCAGCTGAAGCAGGTCGGAGCGAAGCATGGCCACGCAGCTGGGCTCCAGCCCGACCACCGGCACCCCAGCGGCCAGGGCATGCCGCAGCAGCCGCAGACTCCGGCGCAACACCAGCCGGGCCAGGCCGAATTGACCGGTCGCGAACCAGGTGAGGCCGCAGCACACCGGCCGGGCGGGCAGCCGGACACCGAAACCCGCCGCCGTGAGCACCCGGGCCGCAGCGCCGATCACCTCAGGGTCGAACGATCGGGTGAAGCAGTCAGGCCACAGCAATACCACCCCGAGCGCCCCCGGCCCGCCAGGCGGCGGAACCGGCCGGTACCGGGCGAATCGGGGCAGCGGACGGCTCGTGGACACACCACCCAGCCGGGCGAGCGCTGGCGTGAGGGCATTCGCCACACGCGGTGCCAGCCCGGCCGCCGAGGCCAGCAAGGGAAGGCCGCCCAGGGTGTAATGCCAGCGGGGACGCGGCCGCCACCGGTAGCGCTGGTGCAGGAACTCGGCCTTGTACAGCGCCATGTCCACCCCGACCGGGCACTCCGACGCGCACGCCTTGCAGGCCAGGCACAGATCCAGCGCCTCGCCGACCTCCGGGGAACGCCAGCCCCCGGTGATCAGATCACCCGCGAGCATCTCGGCCAGCAGGTGCGCCCGGCCGCGGGTGGAGTGCTTCTCCTCCCGGGTGATCTGGAAGCTGGGGCACATCACCCCGGCGCCGCTGCGCTGCCGGCACGCGCCGACGCCCACGCACCGCTGGGTGGCGGATGCCAGGCTTCCCCCGTCGGGACCGAACGACAAGCTGACCGGAACCGC
>DASTBN010000471.1:0-3407 GCA_035712045.1 Pseudonocardiaceae bacterium | reverse complement strand
GGGCAAGCCGCCGGACTCAAGCGCGATCTCCTCGAATCCCAGCACCATTCAGGCAGTACCCGGATCGTGATGATCGAGATGGAGGTCTCCGTGCGAGCGGTGCTCCGTCATAGGTGTGCCCTCCGGGTCCTCCAGGACGTCCGTGTCAGCCTGTCACGCTCGACGACAGTGGTGCCCGGCGGCAGCCAGTAGCACATACATTTCGTTATACTTGCGGTATGACGATGACCACTATTCGCATCTCTACCAAAACCCGAGACCGGCTCGCGGGGCTGGCACGCGAGGACTTTGGTGGAATCAGCCAGGAGGCCGCTCTCCACCGGCTGATTGACGAGCACGAGATGCGGCAAGTCCATGCGGCGTACGCACGTCTTCGGGACGATCCTGTCGAGTGGGAGGATTATCAGCGAGAGCTGGCCTTGACCGGCTCCGCGAGTGGTGACGGGCTCGGTCATCCCCGTGACGAGTACCCCGAGTACAACCAGTGAACAGCGGGCCTGTGATTGCGCCGTGGCAGGTATGGCTGGCCGACTTCGGCACACCCATCGGCAGTGAGCAAGGCGGCTCACGGCCTGCGGTGGTCGTCGGTTCAGACGATCACTGCCGGTTCCCGATCCAGATAGCGCTGGTGGTGCCGCTCACTACCCGCGACCGGCGGCTTCCACACCATGTCGAGATCAACTCACCCGAGTCTGGCCTGAGTCGGCCGAGCTGGGCCCGGACCGACGACATCCGCGCGATCTCCACAGCACGCTTCACCCGGGCCTCACCGCTCGGGCGACTTCGCGAAGACGAGCGCGAACACGTGCGCCGGTGGATCCACCGGATGCTGGCATGAGTCCAGGGAGAGACCCCACCAAGAGCTGCGGGCGATCTCCTTCGAGGCCGCGCCCCCCGGGCTACCAAGATCGCTCATGGGCAGGCTGCCGCACACCCGTTCAATCGTGCCCATCGATACCGTCCCAGGCGAGCTCAGCGGTAGTCGGGGTTTTCGAAGTCGAACCGGCAGCCGGCTTCCCATTCGGAGCGCTGGTTGCCGTGCACGGGGATACCACCGGCGTTGCGGAGCATCCGGGCCAGGTGCATCAGATTCCAGGTCATGAAGGTGGTGTTGCGGTTGGTGAAGTCGTTCTCCGGGCCGCCCGAGCCGGGATCCAGGTAGGACGGGCCCGGTCCGGCCTCGCCGATCCAGCCAGCGTCGGCCTGCGGCGGGATGGTGTAACCCAGATGCTGAAGGCTGTAGAGGACGTTCATCGCACAGTGCTTGACGCCGTCCTCGTTGCCAGTGATCAGGCAGCCACCCACCCGGCCGTAATAGACGTACTGCCCGGCATCGTTGAGCTCGTGCGAGCAGGAGTACAGCCGTTCGATGATGAGCTTGGTGATGGAGCTGTTGTCGCCCAGCCAGATCGGCCCGGCGAGCACCAGGATGTCCGCGGCCAGCACCTTCTGGAAAATCTCCGGCCAGGCGTCGGTGGCCCAGCCGTGCTCGGTCATGTCGGGCCACACCCCGGTGGCGATGTCGTGATCGATCGCCCGCAGCACCTCGACCGCCACGCCGTGCTTCTCCATGATGCGGGTACTCACCTCGATCAGCCCGGCGGTATTGCTGACCTCGGGTGAGCGTTTGAGCGTGCAGTTGATGAACAGTGCCTTCAGGTCGTCGTAACGCGGCTCATCGGTCATGGCGGGCTCCTGGCGGCTAGAGGAGTTCGGCATCCTGCTCGACGCATAACAACGCGGGTCCATCCGAGGTGAACAAGGCGCTCATCGCCTCGTCAAGCTGATCGCGGCGCCTCACCTGGATTCCGGTGGCTCCGCACAGCTGGGCGTACCCGGCCCAGTCCGGGTTGTGCAGCGAGGTGTGCCACACCGGGTAGTCCTCGGCGAGTTGCTCTTTGCTGATCTTGCCGAGGGCGTTGTTGTTGAGCAGCACATGTTTGACCGGGATGCCGTATTTCACGGCGGTGGTGAGCTCGGTGGCGTACTGGCCGAACCCGCCGTCCCCGGTGACCGCGACGATCGGGCGATCCGGTGCCGCAGCCCAGGCGCCCAGCGCAGCGGGGTAGCCGAAGCCGATCGAGCCGAGGTAGCCGGACATCAGCACCGGCTGGCCTTTCGACTCCAGATAGCGGCCGAGTGAGTAGGCGTGATTGCCGACGTCCACGGTGACCACGGCGTCTTCGGGCAGGTGTTCCGACAGGGCATGGAACACCGCGGCGGCGCCGACACCCCGGCCCCGGTCGTCGGCGGCGCGGCGGGCCTTCTCGGCGCGCCAGATCGCCCACCGCTCGGCGACGTCCGGCCGCTGGTCGGTGGCTTTCACCTCGCCCAGGGCGTTGGCCAGCTCGGTGACGGTGAGGGCGGCGTCACCCAGCACGTCAGCGGTGACGGAGTTGAAGCGCCCGATCGCGGCGTGGTCGTCGTCGATTTGCACGATCGGCTTGTATTCCGCGATGCCGGTGTGGTTGGAGAACGACGCGCCGATCACGATGAGCAGGTCGGATTCGTTCATCAGCCAGCTGGCTACCGGGGTTCCGCTGCGCCCGAGCACCCCGGCGCCCAGCGGGTGGGTGTCCGGCACCAGGCCCTTGGCCTTGAACGTGGTCAGCACCGGCGCGGCCAGGCGCTCGGCCAGCCCGCGCACTTCGTCACGGGCGGAGCGGGCGCCGTGCCCGGCGATGATCACCGGCCTGTGGGCGCCCCGGACCAGCGTGGCCGCTGCCGACAGGGCGGCCTCGTCAGGACGGACCCGCCGGTCGGAGAACCGGCCTGTCGGTGGCGCGACCGCAGCTTCTGACGGTTGCACCTGGACCTCGTCGGGCAGCACGAGATGCGCCACGCCCCGGCCGTCCACCGCGTGCTTGACCGCCAGCGCCGCCAGCTCGGCGTGATCGCTGCCGGAGAGCACGGTGGTCGTCGATACGCTGACGTCGCGGAACACTGCGGAGAGGTTGACGTCCTGGAACGCACCCCGGCCCAGCACCTTCGAGGGCACCTGGCCGGAGATCGCCACCACCGGTGATTGGTCGAGTTTGGCGTCGTAGAGACCGGTCAGCAGGTTCGTCGAGCCCGGGCCGGCGATGGCGAAGCAGGCGGCGGGGCGGCCGGTGAGCTTGCCGTAGGCGCTGGCCGCGAACGCTGCGGCGCCCTCGTGGCGGATCCCGATGTAGGTCAGCTCGCCACGCTGCTCGGCCCGGCGCAGCGCGTCCGCGAAGCCGAGGTTGGAGTGCCCGACCATGCCGAACACGTGCCGCACTCCGTGCGCTACCAGCGTCTCGACCATGACGTCGGCCACCGTGCGCACCGCGGTCTTGATCGGGGGCAGCTGGACGTATACGCCGTCGAGGCGTTCCTGAACCTGGTAGGCGGTGACGCCATCGGAGAACCCGGCGGGTGGCTTGCCG
>DASTBN010000470.1:0-3539 GCA_035712045.1 Pseudonocardiaceae bacterium | reverse complement strand
AAGTGGATCATCGAGAGAATCGAGGGCCGGGCCGCGGCCGCTGACACCCCGATCGGCCGGGTACCCACCGCTGACCAGCTCGACCTGTCCGGGTTGACCGCGCAGCCCGGAGACGTCAGCGCGGCCCTCGCGGTAGACCCCGAGGAATGGCGCGCGGAGCTGCCGCGGATCGAGCAGTGGTTCGACAAGGTCGGCGGCGCCCTGCCCGGCACCCTCCGCGACGAGCTCGACGCCCTCAAACAGCGTCTAGCACAACGCTGATCACCGATCTACCATCCAGCAGGTGCCGCCCGATTCGTCCTCCTCGCGCCGGCCCTGGAGTCGCTGGAACCTCCTGCTCCTGGCGCCCCTGCTGGTGTTGATCACCCCGGTATACAATATCGATAAGCCGCGCCTGCTCGGTTTCCCGTTCTTCTATTGGCTGCAGTTCGTGTGCATCCCGCTCAGTGTGGTATGCGTCGCGATCGTGTACCTGAAAACCGGGGAGCGGCGATGACGGTGCGCTGGACTGAGATGGTCATCTTCACGCTCTTGTTCCTGCTCGTCACCGGGCTGGGCTTCTACGCCGCGCGGTGGCGCTCGGCGGGCAGCCTTAATCACCTCGACGAGTGGGGGCTCGGTGGGCGCCGGTTCGGGTCGTGGGTCACCTGGTTCCTCATCGGTGGCGATCTCTACACCGCGTACACGTTCGTCGCGGTGCCCGCGCTGATATTCAGTGCCGGGGCGATGGGATTCTTCGCGTTGCCCTACACCATTCTGGTCTATCCCCTGGTGTTCCTGCCACTGGTCCGCCTGTGGTCGGTGTCCCGGGTGCGTGGCTATGTCACCCCAGCGGATTTCGTGGCCGGCCGCTACGGCTCACCCACGCTGGCGCTCCTGGTGGCGATCACCGGGATCGTCGCGACGATGCCGTACATCGCGCTGCAGCTGGCCGGGCTGGAAGCGGTGCTGCGCACGATGGGCCTCAACGGCTCGGGCCTGGCCGGTCATGCCCCGCTGTTCATCGCCTTCGTGATCCTCGCGCTCTACACCTATACCTCCGGCCTGCGCGCCCCCGCGCTGATCGCGTTCGTCAAGGACACGCTGATCTATCTGGTCATCATCGCCGCCGTGATCATCCTGCCGGCGAAGCTCCACGGCTGGGGCCCCATTTTCGACGCCGCCGGGGCGAAATTCGCGGCCACGAAACCGCCATCCGGCGGAATCCTGCTGAGCGCGAACAACCAGCTGCAATACGTCACGCTGGCACTGGGCTCGGCGCTGGCGTTGTTCCTCTACCCGCACGCGGTGACCGGCGCCCTGGCCGCCCGCGGCCGCACAGTGATCAAACGTAACATGATCGCGCTCCCGGCGTATTCTTTCTTACTGGGCTTACTCGCACTGCTGGGTTACGCCGCGATCGCCGCCCACACCCAGCCGATCGTCAACGCGGCCACCGGCCGGGCGGATACTAACACCGTGGTCCCGATGCTGTTCCAGAGCCAGTTCCCCTCCTGGTTCGCCGGTATCGCGTTCGCGGCCATCGGGATCGGCGCGCTGGTGCCTGCCGCGATCATGTCGATCGCCGCCGCGAACCTATGGACCCGGAACATTTACAAAGCCTATCTGCGCCGGGACGCTACCGCAGAGCAGGAATGCACTCAAGCCAAAATCGCCTCACTGGTGGTGAAGCTCGGCGCGGTCGCGTTCATTGTCTTCATCGACCCGCAGTACGCTATCGACCTGCAGCTGATCGGCGGCGTGATCATTCTGCAAACGCTCCCCATGGTGGCGATCGCCCTCTATACCCGCTGGTTCCATATCTGGGGATTGGCCGTCGGCTGGGCGGTGGGAATGGCGTGGGGCCTGGTGATGCTCTACGGCATCCCCAACCTGGCCAGCGGCCGCCAGCACTTCGGCGGCTCCGCACTCGCCCTCGGCAAGCTGTCCCTCCTGGGCTGGCACCCCTTCGGGGGTTCACCAATGCTGATCTACGTAGGATTTGTGGCCCTCATCGGCAACCTGGCGGTCGCCGTCCTGGTAACGGTCGTCCTACGCCGGATGCGCGTCTTCAACGGCACCGACGAAACCAACCCAGGCGACTATCACGAAGACGAAGGCTCTCCCCGCCTCCGTCCCGCCGCCGGCATGCTCCGCTGAGCCGAGCTCACACAAGCCGCGCGTTCACCACGGGGGACGCGCGGGAATTCGCGAGCGGCTAAGCCCGTTAGTACTCCTGTGCCCGCCCGCGTGGTGCTGGCAGGTAAGGCAGCGGAGAATACGGACTGGCGTTGACGTGCATCGAGTGTGGCGAGGAACTACTTCCCGAGCGTGCTGAGCTGGGCTACCGGTACTGCACGGGCAAGCGGTGTCAGGCCAGGCATCACAAGGGATTGACGATCACCGCGATAGGGGTGAATAAGAGCGCTGACACCTTCGTCATCGGTGATCAAGAGGAGATCAGAGAGCGCGGAGAAGCTGGCGAGTTCGGCAGGAAGGACAGCGGTCTCGGGATCGATTACCGGTTCACCCGGACCGCGCCGGGAGTCGCTTACCGGGAATCCAGGCGCAGCGGCTCGGTTACTCGGACAACACCCGCTCGACGCCCGTGGACCCGTGAGCAAGAGAAGATCGTGCGGTTGTACAACGGCATGGGGCTGACGCCCCGCCAGATCGTGGAGCGAGCCCGCGAGAACACACCGGGGCTGGGCATCACCGAGAGTTTGGTCACCAAGATCATGTGCTCGCCGCCCGGGAAGTAGCCGGGGAACATCGTGGCCGGGCGCTTGGTTGAGTCATAGAGACTCAACTTTGAGGAGACTGTGTGACCACCAAACTCGCGTTACTGCCGTTGGCCGAGCTGGTGCTGTTGCCGGGCATGGTGGTGCCGGTCCAGCTCGACGGTGAGGCGCAGGCAGCGGTTGATGCCGCTCGCGCCGCTGGAACCGATCGCCTGCTGGCCGTTCCGCGCCCTGAGGGCCGGTACGCCACGCTCGGGGTCATCGCGGTGATCGATCAGGTCGGGAGGCTGCCTGGCGGTGCCCCGGCCGCCGTCCTGCGAGGCTTGACCCGGGCCCGGGTTGGCGCCGGGGTGACCGGCCCCGGTGCGGCGCTGTGGGTGGAGGTGACCGAGGTCCCCGAAGTCGCTGGACCGTCGGCCGATGCGGTGCGCACGCTGGCCGGTGAGTACCGGGGCGTTGTCATCTCTATCCTCCAGCAACGTGGCGCCTGGCAGCTGATCGACTCGGTTCAGTCGATCACCGATCCGTCATTGCTAGCCGACTCCGCCGGATACGCGCCGTACTTGTCGCTGGCGCAGAAGGTGGAACTGCTGGAGACCGTCGACGTCGAGACCCGGTTGCGGCGAGTGCTGGAGTGGAGCCGGGCGCATTTGGCAGAGCAGGAGCTCGCCGAGCGGATCCGCACGGACGTCCGGGAAGGGCTGGACAAGACACAGCGGGAGTTCCTGCTGCGCCAGCAGATGGCCGCCATCCGCAAGGAGCTGGCCGAGCTCGACGGCAAGCCGGGCGAGGCGGGCTCGGAGGAAGAGGACTACCGGG
>DASTBN010000469.1:0-2549 GCA_035712045.1 Pseudonocardiaceae bacterium | reverse complement strand
GGCCGCGGTCCGAGGTGCTCGATGTCCTCATAGCGAGAGGCTGTCACCAGGAGAGGCGCCGTTGCCAGGATGAGGGTTTACATCCCCGCCACACTCACGATGCTGCGGTCGCTGGTCAGCGCCGGTGAGCTGGTTCCCGTGGCCGGTACCGCCTTCGCGCTCACCCCGATGCTCCGGGAGTCCTACGCGGCCGGGGACACCGAGGAACTGGAGTACGCCGCGATGAACGAGGCGGCCCGGGCCTCGCTGCGGCTGCTGGCCGCTGAGCTGGGCGGTGACCCGGCGGTACTACCCCGCCGGGTTGTGGTGGCCGCCGACGTCGAGCGGGTGCGGCTGCGCCCCGATCTCGATGACGCCGCCGTCACGGTCACCGGCGCGGTACCGGTCTCCGCGATCGCCGCCGTGCACGTCGATCTCGCCGAGGCGGAAGACGCGGTGCGGGCCGCGGCGGCCGCGGTGGACGCTGCTGACCTCGGCGATCCGGACGCGGAGTTCGCGCTCGGGGACGCGGAAGATCACGACATGGCGTGGTACGCCACCCAGGAAATCCCGTTCCTGCTGGAGCTCCTCTAGCGGCCCGGCCGACGCCACACGCGGGCATGAGAGCGCGACACACTGGGTACTGGGGCGCGACACGCCGGTGAAAGGAGGTTCGGGGATGGACGCGATTACGTCGGTTCCGGTGCCGCGCAATGAGCCGGTCCGGGGGTACGCGCCGGGGAGTGCGGAGCGCGAGGCGCTGACGCGGGCGCTGGGGGAGCTGGCCGGGCAGCGGGCCGAGCTGACCATGACCATCGGCGGGGCGCGGCGGATGGCTGCGGGGGAGTCGTTCGACGCGGTCGCCCCGCACCGGCACGCACAGGTGCTGGGCGTCAGCGCGCAGGCCAGCGCTCGTGACGTCGCTGATGCTGTCCAGGCCGCCAAGGACGCGGCGCCGGGATGGCGGGAGCTGCCCTTTGACGAGCGGGCGGCGGTGCTGCTGCGCGCGGCGGATCTGGCGGCCGGGCCGTGGCGGGACACGCTCAACGCGGCCACGATGCTCGGGCAGTCGAAATCGGTGCAGCAGGCCGAGATCGACGCGGCCTGCGAGCTGATCGACTTCTGGCGATTCAACGTGCACTTCGCCCGGCGGATCCTGGCCGAGCAGCCGGACTCGGCACCGGGTGAGTGGAATCGGATGGACTACCGGCCGCTGGAAGGTTTCGTCACCGCGATCACGCCGTTCAACTTCACCGCGATCGCTGGCAATCTGCCAACCGCACCGGCGCTGATGGGCAACACAGTGGTGTGGAAACCCACCCTCACCCAGCAGCTCGCCGCGCACTACACGATGCGGGTGCTGGAGGCCGCCGGGCTGCCCCCCGGGGTGATCAATATGGTGACCGGTCACGGGCGGGTGATCAGCGAGGTGGCGCTGGCCGACCCGGATTTCGCCGGGCTGCATTTCACCGGCTCCACCAGGACGTTCAAGGCGCTGTGGCGCACCATCGCCGGTCATCTGGACTCCTATCGCTCATACCCGCGCGTGGTGGGGGAGACCGGCGGCAAGGACTTCCTGGTGGCGCACGCCTCCGCTGACCCGGCGGGAGTGAGCACCGCGCTGGTGCGGGGCGCGTTCGAATATCAGGGCCAGAAGTGCTCGGCGGTCTCCCGCGCGTATCTGCCCCGGTCGCTGTGGGAGGCCGGCTTACGTGACCAGCTCGCCGACACCACCAAGACGATCACGTTCGGTGACATCACGGACCTGGCGAACTTCGGCGGGGCGGTGATCGACGCCCGGGCCTTCGCCAAGCATCGCGATCTGCTGGAACGGTCTGCGGCTGACCCGTCGATCGAGATCCTCGCCGGTGGTGGCTGTGACGACTCGGAAGGGTGGTTCGTGCAACCCACCGTGCTCCTCAGCGGCAACCCCAAGCATGACATTTTCACCACGGAGTACTTCGGGCCGATTCTCGCGGTGCACGTCTACCCCGACAGCGACTACCCGCAGATCCTCGATGTCATTGACTCGACCAGCCCGTACGCCCTGACCGGCGCGGTGTTCGCCGCCGACCGGGACGCGGTGCTGGCGGCTCAGCGGGCGCTGCGCTTCGCTGCGGGCAATTTTTATGTGAACGACAAACCCACCGGGGCGATCGTGGGCCGCCAGCCCTTCGGCGGCTCCCGGTCCTCGGGTACTGATGACAAGGCTGGCTCCGCGCTCAACCTGCTGCGCTGGACCAGTCCCCGCGCGATTAAGGAGACCTTTTTTCCCCCCATCGATCACACCTATCCGCACATGCGCCCGTGAAACTACGAGGCATCCGCCTGGCGTCGCTGGTACCGCATCGATAGCCGCATGTGAGCGATCAGCTTGTCGGCTTCCGCTTCCGCCCGGGCCAGCCCGTTTTCCCAGGTGTCCGGCATGAGCATGAGCTCGGGGTGGTCATCCAGCTCGCGCGCCATCAGGGCGCGGCTGAGCAGGCCGCGCAGGTCGTCATTGAGGGGAATCTCGGGGGCGCTCATGGGACGGACCTTTCGTTAGTGCGGTCGCGATGGGCCGCCTGATG
>DASTBN010000468.1:0-4696 GCA_035712045.1 Pseudonocardiaceae bacterium | reverse complement strand
GAGCGTGACCAGTGTCCTCATCGGCGCCTCGAAACCCACCCAGCTCGAGGACAACCTCGGTGCCGTCGGCGTGCGTCTCACCGCGGATGACGTCGCCGAGCTCGACGCCGCCACGCCCCTGGCACCGGTCTACCCGAACTGGTTCATCGACAGGATGAGCGACGAACCCACCGACCAGGCACTCTCGTAATCGGTACTTCGTCAGACCTTCTCCAGCGCCTGGGCGAAGTCCGCGGCGAGATCGTCGCGGGCCTCGACGCCACAGCTCACCCGGATCAGGTCATCGGTGATGCCGATGCGTTCCCGCTCCCCCGGGTTCATGCCCGCGTGTGAGGTGATCGCTGGCCGGGTCACGAGGGTCTCGACGCCCCCGAGGCTGGGTGCCAGGTACGGGATCCGCAATCCCTCGAGCAGCCCCTCGGCAGCGTCCAGGCCCCCTGCCAGCCGCAGGCTCAGCATGCCGCCGAAGCCGGAGAGCAGCCGCGCCGCGTGCGGGTGGTCGGGATGGGACGCCAGCCCCGGGTAATTGACCGCCGCGACCTTCGGGTGCTCGTGGAGGAAACTGGCCAGCGTCATGGCGTTGTCGTTGCACGCCCGGACCCGCAATGCCAGCGTCTTCAGGCCCCGGGCCAGCAGGAAACCCGCGTGCGGATCCAGGCTCGCGCCGTAATGGTTCAGCGTCCGGCGCACCCGGCCGATCAGCTCCGCGGAGCCGGCGACGCTGCCCGCGACGATGTCCGAATGGCCGTTCAGGTACTTCGTCGCGCTGTGAAAGCACAGGTCGAAGCCAAGCCGGATAGGCTGGAGGTTCACCGGGGTCGCGAAGGTGTTGTCGATGACCGTGGTCAGCTCATGACGCCGGGCGAAGGAGACCACGTCGCGCAACCGGCCCACCCGCATCAGGGGGTTCGTGATCGTCTCCACGAGAAAGGCCCTGGTGCGCGGGGTGCGGGCGGCTTCCCACGTCTCGGGCTGGCTGGGATCGACGAATGTGTAGCTCCAGCCGAGGTCCTCGGCGTGGTGGGTGAGGAAGTCATGAGTGCCGCCGTACAGGCAGTCGCTGGCCAGCAGATGGTCACCGCTGCGCAGCACGGTGTGCAGCGCCATCGTCACCGCCGCCATGCCCGAGGACGTTGCGATCGCCGCTTCTGCGGCCTCCAGCGCCGCCAGCTTGTCATGCAGGTAGGTCTGTGATGGTGTCGAGCTCATCCGGATGTATCTGATGTCGTGATAGTCAGTACCCGGCTCGACCGCGAACACCGTGCCCTGGTAGATCGGGAAAACGACCGAGCCCTCGGGTCCCGGGTGGCGCTCGCCGGCGTGCACGGCGAGCGTCTCGATGCGCGGATCGCTGTTGGTCGACATCGTGAACCCCTCCTGGTAAGTGCTCCAGTACCTGCGACAGTACGGAGAGCCAGGGTTTTGTTCACCAGCCTTGGGTGCCGGGAGAGCCCTTGAAGGGACCGGCGATTTCCGGGGTGATCCAGCCACCGTAAAACCCGCCCGGTTGTGGCGTCACCGGCTGGCCATCCAGGGTGATCTCGTCGAAACGGTCGGCGTAGACGGCGACCCGGTCAGTGAGCTGCGGGTACCGGAGATCGGGCTGGGGATACCACCAGCCAGCCGCGGCCAGCGGCGCCACGCCAGGCACGGCGATGTCGACGTAACACGCCTCGCCTTTCCACTCGCACATCGTCAGCCGGGAGGCGGGCCGCAACGGCACACGGAACTCCGATCGCGGCACGTAATAGGTTGGTGGATGCGAGGTTTCCAGCACGCGCACCAGATCAGTGGTGTCCAGCACGAGTGTTCCGGCGTGCACGATCCGCGCCCGGCGCGATACCCGCTCGGCGCGGGGCGGGCGCGGGTAATCCCACACCGATTCCCGCTCGGGTTCCACTGGCCAGCGCCGAACCGGCTCAGGCCCTAGCTGAGCTGCTCTTTTGCCGGTCAGCCAGTTACGCCGCATATCACGAGTTTATTGGCCTCGCGCGGACTTCTCGCGGACTGTCGGCGAACCGTGAGTGTCCTTAGTGGACATAAAACCGCTCGCGCATCACCCACCGGACCGCACCGCCAGGAGGGGCGGCGCGTAGCCTGTACTCACCTCCTCGCCGAGGTTCCGCCCCCGGGTCGCTCCCGGGGGCATCGGTGGGGGGCCGGTGAGGAGTAGTTCTTGGTGGACGCTGAGGAAGCGTCGGCGGATGACCGCACGATCGGTCGGCGGCTACGGCAAATCCGCAATGCGCGGAACAAGACGCTGGTGGTGGTCGCTGGACTGGCTGGGATGAGCAAGTCCCATCTCCAGCGGATCGAGACCGGGGAAATCGCGCTCGATCGCCGCTCGGAGATCGTGGCGCTGGCCCGCGCGCTGGAGGTGGCGCCCTCAGAGCTGACGAGCATGCCCATGCCCGCGCCTGCTAACGGCCACCAGGACACGGCCACCATCGAGATCCGCCACGTGTTGCAGGCCGTGATCGTGAGAGCCGTGAACGGCCAGGTGCAGACCACCGAGCAGCTCTCGGCCCGGGTGCGTGCGATCGGAGAGCTGAGGCAGCGCTGTGCCTACCGCGAAATGGGCGCGGCGCTGCCAAGCCTGATCGCAGACCTGCATACCAGCATCGCTGGCGGCCGCGACGATGCCCGGCTGCTTCATCTGGCGGTGCTGCTGCACGTCCTGGGCACGCAAACGTATCTGCACATCGTGCGCGCACCGGATGACCTGCGGCTGGTCGCGGCGTCGCTGGCCAACGACGCCGCAGAACGCCTCGGCGATCCCGTGAGTCTGGGCGTCGCCGCGTTCGGTTTCAGCAATGTGCTGCTCGCCTCTGGATCATTCGTCCTCGCCGATACCGTCGTGCGCCGGGCCGGGGTCACCCCTGGTGCTGATGCGGAACTGGCCGGGATGCTGGCCCTATCGACCTCGCTCACCGCCGCCGCTGACAGGCGTCCCGCCGAGGTGGCGGCGGCCCTGGACTATGCCGCTGACCTGGCTGGGCACACAGGGGAGGGCAACCGGTTCTTCCTGTCGTTCGGTCCCACCAATGTCACGCTCTGGCGTATCGGCGCGGCCCTTGAGGCAGGGGATTACGCGCGGACCGTCAGCCTCGCGGAGACCGTGACACCCGAGCGGATCCGGGCCTCGTCGCGGCGAGCCGGGTACTGGATGAGCTATGGCCGGGCGCTGGCCCGGATCCGTCGCCGCGAGCAGGAGGCGGTTCTGGCGTTGCGGCGGGCCGAGACGATCTCACCGGACGAGGCGCGGCGCAACCCGTTTGTCCGCGAGGTGCTCGCCCAGCTCAGGGGACGGGTGCGACGCGATTCCCCAGCTGGCCGGGAGTTGCAAAAGATGGCGCACCGCTTTGGTTTACCAGTTTAGCCCGACCAGGTGACTTCCCTGGGCGGGGAATCTGCGGGGCTGATCACGTTCAACGTGTCCACTCGTGACTGACGGGGAAAACACACAACAAACACACGACTCACGGCACCCGAACTGCCTTGAGGCCGAGCGGGAGCTGATGGAGCGCCCCGCCGGGGAGGATCCGCCGCTGCCGGAGGGTGTGTTCCATCTGGTGGCCGCCGATAGCGATCTGACTGACCGGGTCTACCAGCGGAAGATCACGTTGTGCGGGGCGTGGCTGAGCCCGTCGGATCTTCCACCGCCCTGCTGGGGTGGAGACGAGATCGGCGATCGTGAACCCCGGTTCTGCCCGAAGTGCGCGAGGGAGGCCGCGCGCTGGAGCGCTGAGGGTGCCGGGGCGAGCTCCGGGGGTGTGCGGTGAGCGGGCTGAACGTCGGCGATGAGGTCAAACTGTTGCTGTTGGAGCGGGTGCACGCCGGTCATGTCAGCGAATTGCGCGGCCAGTACCTCGACGGCGGGCAGCGCATCAGGTTCCACCCGGCTGAGGGTGCGTACTCGGCGTGGTTCGAGCTAGGACGGATCGAGCTGGCCTACCCACCGGACTCGGGCGTGCGGCGGCAGCAGGACTACCCGCCTGGCGAACTGGTCCAAGGCTTGCACGTCGGCTTGAGCACGGCCGATCTCACCCGGAGGGTGAGTCTGACCGAGCATGGCCTGCTTGAACTCACGGAGCTCCGCTCACGTAGCCAACAGCGTCGCGCTGCTGGCTGGCCCGTAGCCCCAGATCCCCGACCGGCCGGGAGCGACAAGTGAGCGAGGATCTGACCGCGGGTGTCTTCCATCTGATTTCGGCTCATGAGGTGGTGCCGTGCCGGGGCGGAACCTGTACCCGGCCTATTACGCGCTGTGCCGGGCCAAGGTCGCGACCGCTGACATGCCGGAGTACTCGGATTGCCCGAACAGCTGCGAGTGCGGTCTGCGACCGGGTGACTGGCCAGGGGAGCACAGCTTTCAATCCGCTCAGGTCGACGTCGAGCTCGACGACTCGCACGGATCAGCTTCTCCCGCAGCGGCGTCGCGGGCCGCCGTGAACTTCTCCTGGGCAGGGAGTACAGCTGGTCAGCCACCGACTCCAGGTCCACCGCACCGGGCCTAGTGGCCTGGTGCGGCCTTACCCAGGTAGGTCGTGAGCATGACGCTGCCCTCGGGCAGGCCGATCCGCGCGGGCGCCTGATCGAAGCGGGTGAACTCGACGGTGTTCCGCATCCACGCGTCCGGGCTGGCTGAGCCCGCCATAGTGACCTGGATGCGGCGAAGCCGGTCAGCGTCGTCGAA
>DASTBN010000467.1:0-3214 GCA_035712045.1 Pseudonocardiaceae bacterium | reverse complement strand
CCCAGGTCAGTGGCCGATCTAGCATCCCGCCGATGGGCCAGCTGGCTACCGCGGCGGCGGGCTTGCCGGGTTGCAGTAGCCATCGGGGGCGTGGAGGCGGGGTGGGGGTGCGGTGGGCGAAGTTCCACCGCATCACGGCGCCGAGTATTGGTCCGGGGTTCGCTACCCGATCGGCGATGAGCTGGTCGCTCAGCGCGCGGTCACCGAACCATTCGACCATCGGGCAGCGGCAGAAAAACGCTGGGGTACCGACCTCGTAGTGGACCAGCACCTCCTCACCGCCGGTGATGGCGGCGACATCATGCCCGATCGCGGCGTATTGCCCGGCGGTCCCCCAGTTGGCGTTGAGCGGTCCCCACTGCCAGTGCCACGAGCCGAGGAACACCGCGCAGCCCACCAGTACCGCGCCCACCATCTCCGCGGCAGCCCGTTGCCACCGCAGGGCCGCCGCGGTCACCACGGCGCTCACCATCAGGCACACCACCGAGGGAGCCAGATACCAGGGGTAGGGCGCGGTTTTCAGCGCGGCGAACGCGGCCCACTGCGCGACCCCGGCTGCCGCGAACACCAGCGCGAGGCGCCGGGCGGGGTGCCGGTACCCAGACAGCAGCCACCAGCCCACCGTTAGCAGCCCGATCACCGCTGGCAGCAGTGCCAGCACGGCCGGCGCCGGGGCGAGCAGCGCGTAGCGCACCCATCCGCTGGTGAACGTGTACCCATCCCACTGGTCCCCCGTCTTGAACCAGACCGTGTCCGGCAGGAACCCGCCCAGCCGATACCAGGCGAACACGTGCCATGGCAGCGCCACCGCAGCGCCCAACCCCGCCACCACAGCCCACCGCCGCCAGGCAACAAGCCCGGCCACCAGCACCCCGGCGGGCACGGCCAAATCGGGACGGGTCAACACCGCCAGCCCGCACAGCACCCCGGTGGCCAGCGGGCGCCTGGCCACCGCGTAGCGGGCCACCCCCACCAGCGCACTAACCCCGAGATAGGTCTCCAGTCCGATCGTCGAGACCAGCAGCGGCGAAGTGACCAGCAACCCCACCAGGGCCACCGGCAGCACCGGGGACAACTCCAGCTCGCGGGCCAGCCGCGCCGACCACCACCCCACCAGGCCCAGACAAACCACCAGCACCAGCCCCACCGCTAGCACCGGACGACCGCTCACCACGGTGCCCGCCGCCAACAGCCACACATTCAGCGGTGACGTAGCGGTATTCGACGGCCGGTCCGCCAGCATCCCCCAATGACCCGCTTCGGCGAGGTTCCGTGCGTAACCCAAAGTGATGTAGGCATCATCGGGCAACACGGCATGCGCTACCACAAACACCAGCCCAGCGGCGACCGCCCCGCTGGCCGCAGCGATGTACTCCATCCGCCACCTGGTGAGCATCGCGGCATTAAACCCGACCCAACCGGCCCAGCTGAGCCACGGGTGACCCGCTGGCCCACCAGGCACGCCCCGTGCGCCAGCACTACCGCTGGACCATGACCGATCCGCCCGCAGACGAGCCAGAACCCGCCGACAACGCCCTTCCCCACACCGCCGAATCCCTTCCCGAGAGCCGCTGCCAGCACCCCGTTGCCGCCGCGTCGATCACGCTGGCAACCCGCTGACAGCCCAGCGAACGTTTCTCAACCCCGGTGGCGCGCTCGGGTGAGCGGTGCCAGGGCAAGTCCCTGCAACGCCTCCTGCCGCTGGCCATGGTCTGGATCAACGAGGAGAGCCCTCGGGCCTTCCGCCGCCTCATCGAGCAGGAACACCAGCCGTGGCAGCCCAGCCTCACCAGCGGTCTGGAACTCCAGCTCGGTGTAGGACAGCTCGGGGTGGTCCCGTACGGGCGCACCATACCGGAAACCGATAATGGCGACGAACACATCCGCCGCCCGTACCGCCATGCGGCAGACCTCGCTAGGCTGGGCGTCCCGGGCGGCGAAGTAGGCCATGTCGGTGATCGCGTCGCCAGCCCGCGACACCGCCCGCTCGGCCGCATCCACAAAAGACCCGCCGCTGGGCAGCCGACGCAGCTCTGAGGTATGACTCAAGAAAATCTGCCGAGGCGATCCCACGCCGCACAGCATGCCACCCACCAGCGCGAATGGGCGGCAGGCGATCAGCCGTGCTGGTGGGTGACCCTTTGACCACCGCGATGAAGGGGGCTCCGGCAAGCCCCCCGCGGCTGGCATGATCATCGTCAGTGAGTCGTTTAGAAGCGAGGTGATTCGTCCGCACGAGCCGATCTACCCCGGCGAGTAGCAAGATCTCCCTGTGCACCTCATCCGGCGCTTCGAGGAAGGGGCATTGATCTCCATGTCACTGAATGTGGTCGTGGTGGGAGCTGGCGTGATCGGCGCCGCGGTAGCCGCCGATCTCGCTCGTGAGGGATGCGGCGTCACCGTGCTGGAGTCGGGTCAGCCCGCAGCGGGGACCTCGAGTGCCACCTTCGCCTGGACCAACGCGGGCGGCAAACAGCCACCGAGCTACTTCGACCTCAACGTCGAAGGCATGCGGGCTCACCGGCGTTTCGCATCAAGCGTCGCGTCCTGCGACTGGTACCACGAGAGCGGAAACCTGGAATGGACAGCGGGTGCCGACGCGCACCAGGAACAGGAAAGGAAGGTCACCCGGCTGCTGGAGTGGGGTTACCAGGCACGCTGGCTCGATCCAAAGGACGTCCGTTCACTAGAGCCGGACATGGCCCCCGAGGCGATCGGAAGCCGGGTCGCGTACTTTCCCGACGAGGGCTGGGTCGTTCCCGCCCGGCTCGTGAGCGCGCTGCTCTCGATGGCCCGCGCATCGGGAGCGCAGGTGAGGCCCCATTCCGCCGCCGTGGGGGTATCGATGACGGGTGAGCGCATCGACGGTGTGCACACCTCCGATGGCGAGACGATACGTACCGATGCGGTGGTCAACTGCGCCGGTCCCGGCGCGGGCAAGATCGCAGCACTCGCTAGCGTGGACCTCCCGATGCGCAACACCGCGGGGTTGCTGGCCTATACCGCGGCCACAGCGGTCACGGTCAGGCGAGTGATCCACGCACCGCAGATCCACCTGCGACCCGACGGCGGCGGGCGCCTCGTCCTACACGACATCACCGCGGATACCGCCGTGCCGGCACCCAGCGGTGGCACCTGGATCGCCGAACCCGGTGCGGCGCAGACGATGCTCCACCGGGCACAGGAACTCTACCCGGGCCTTCGTGACAGCGAG
>DASTBN010000466.1:0-2952 GCA_035712045.1 Pseudonocardiaceae bacterium | reverse complement strand
GACTCGCCGCACCACCGTGGTCGGCCGAACCTGGCCGGTTCCTCCGTCGTACAGTATCTGGTGGCCGCGCTATCCGGGATTGTGGGCGCGCGCCATTGTGGACTCGCCTGCGGCATTCCGCCGACGGGTATCTTGCTGGGTGCCGGGATGCTGAGCTGGGTGTAATCCCATGCGCAAAGATGAGATTCTCCGGGCGCTCGCCGCTGGGCCCGGACACCGTCCCGACGACGATCCTCGACATGCCGGGGCTGCGCTGTGAGGTGGCCAGCGCCGAGGCAGTCCTGGTACTGAAGTGCCTGGCACACCGCCTCGGGGAGGACGATGACGATGTCATCCTGCTCGCCGCGCAACTAGGCCTGGACGACACCGATCAAGTACTCGACCTCGTCGAGCAGGTTGGCCATCCGCAGTTGCTCACACCGCAGGTAAAACTCTTTGCCAGATCGGTGATGGAGCGCACCGATGTCGTCGACCCCAGGTGACGCGGCGAGCCCTCAGGAGCTGACGCCGACGGCGTGGCCGATCGTGTCAGGGGCGTCGAGGAAGTCCAGCATGGCGCGGGCGACGTCGGCCCTCGCGATCGTGGCGCCACCGGGGTCTGCCTCGATGGCGTGCCGGTAGCGGTCCTGGCCTGGCTTGTCCAGCAGCTTCGGTGGCCGCACCGCCGTCCAGTCCAGGCCGCTGTCCCGCAGGAGGTGTTCCATCAGCTCAAGGTCGGTGTAGGCCTCTTTGAGGACCATCCACAGCAGTGGGTAGAACACCTGGCGCGCGAGGAGCGGCTGTCCCGCTCCGGAGCGGTTGAGTGGCGCCGCGCTCACCACGATGATCCGTCGCACCCCGGTGGCGGTCATCGCCTCGATCGCGGCGCGGGCTGAGGTGGAGGCGGGCTTGAGCGGGTTGTGTCGATCAGCGGTGCCGATCCCGGAGAGCACGGCATCGGCCCCGTCAATGGCCTCCTTCACCGACACGGCATCCAGCGCGTCAGCGGTCATGACTGACAGGTTTGAGTGCCGGGTGGGCAGCCTTGCCGGGTCGCGCACCACCGCGCGCACGTCATGCCCATCCGCCAGCGCGTGGGTGACAATGTGCCGCCCGACGCCTCCCGTCGCACCCAGGACAGTGAGTCTCATGATCTTTCCCCTTAGCTGAGTGAATACTTACTACCCATAGATAGTGAGTGCTCACCTACCTGTCAAGGTAGACTGTCGTTTGTGATCCAAGACACCGCCGCACCGCTGACAGGCGGCGCTCGCACCCGTTCGCGCATCCTGGACGCCGCCGCGCACCTGATGAGCACCGTGGGCATCACCCGCACCACCACGAAAGAGATCGCCCGCGAGGCGGGCTGCTCGGAAGCGGCGCTATACAAGCACTTCCGCGACAAAGAGGAGATCTTCCTCCACGTGCTGCGCGAGCGCGCGCCACGCCTATCCGACGCACTGACCCAGCTGCCGAGCCGCGCGGGCACGGGAGATCTGGTCGACCATCTAGAAGAGGTGGCCCGGGTCGCGGTGCTCTTCTACCGTCAAGCCTTTCCGATGGCGGCCTCCCTGTTCGCCAGCCCAGACCTCCTCGCCACGCACCGCCGTAAACTCTCCCTCGACGCCGCCGGCCCGCACGAGGTGACCCAGCACCTCGCCACCTACCTGAGCCTGGAACAGGACCTCGGCCGGATCGCACCCGGAATCGATCCGGACGCGGCCGCCACCCTGCTCATCGGCGCCTGCTTCCACCGGGCATTCCTGGACCTCTTTTTCGCCTCCCAGGCCCCCGAGGGCGCACTGCGGCCAGCGCGCGAGGAAGACTTCGCGACGGAAATCGTGCGGGCACTGCTGAACGGGATCAGCCGCGACTGACGGGGGTGCGGTGCCGGGGCTATGTCGCCTTGCTCCGGGACCTGTACCGGGACACAGTCACCACACCACCGGCAGCGGCCTGAGCCCGGTGAGCAGGTCAGTCCCGTCCGATCACCTGTGACACGTCGATCATCACAGGGCCGCCGGATGTCCGGTTTTGCTCCAGTGCCGTATGCAGCGCGTTGACGAGTAGCTGGCAGTCATCCACGCCGAGAATCCGGCTTCCGACTAGCCTGCCCTCGGCGTCCTCGGTGCCGAGGCTGACGAGCCGCGTCGCCGGGTCGCTGCTCACGATGAGTGTCCAGCCGTTCACACTGCGAATGCGAACGGTGGCGCTGTCGGGCCGTTGAATCGATTCCGCGGGGAACTCCTGCTCGTCGTCCACTCACCCATGGTGGCTGACTGACAGCGTCAGGTCGATACCCGCGGACCCGCGCGAAAATCGGTAGCCAGCCGATCGGGTTGCCGTCATGCTGCACGTGATCGCGGAAGGTACCCGGCGGGCAGGCCGCCGAGGGACCCGGTGGGAGGAGGTGTCTGGACATGGCTGTCTGTGTTGTGCAGCGCGTTCTGACCGTTCCTTCCCCTCGCGCTTCCGGCTGACACTCCGCCGGGGCGCCAGCCCTCGGAGGAGATCCTTCCGTGCCACAGCACGATCGGCTGCCCGTCCGGCGCAGCCGCTTTGATGACACCCCGGCGCGCCGCGGGCGGCACCGCTTCGACGACGAGCTCGATGACGGCAGCCCGGTGGCACCACGTCGGCGTGCTCCGGAGCCCTCGCCTCCCGACGATGGCCCAGAGACCGGCGACCGCTGGTCTACCTGGGATATCGCCCAGCACGGTCCGGAGCCGTTTCCGGATTGGCTGGTCACCGAGCTCGCGGCGGTGGACACCGAACTCGGCGTGCTCAAGACCGGCAAGGAGGCCGATGTGCACCTGATGCAGCGCGCCGTGCCCGGCACCTCGCGAAGCTGCCAGCTCGCGGCCAAGCGCTACCGCAGCGCCGAGCACCGGATGTTCCACCGCGACGCCGCCTATCTTGAGGGCCGGCGGGTGCGCCGCTCCCGAGAAATGCGGGCGATGGCGCGACGCACTG
>DASTBN010000465.1:0-13028 GCA_035712045.1 Pseudonocardiaceae bacterium | reverse complement strand
GCTACACCGTCCGCTTCGAGGCCATCCAGACCGCCTGACCCACACACCCACCACATCAGCAGCCGCCGGCCAGCTCAGGACCCCACCTGGCCCGGCCGATAACCCCTGCCCCAAACACCCTGTGGTCACCGAAAATCCCGCCTGGTCACCTGTAGTTTTCGGGTCAGGCGGCTTGTGAGGCGCGGTGATATTGGGGATGTGCGGCCCACCAGTCGGTGAAGGGAACACCGAGCTGCCAGGCCAGTTCAGCGGCGGCAGCGTATCCGGCGGCGGCAGTGTCATCGACCGCCACCTCGCCCTGGTGGTGGCCTTCGCCGTCGTAGCGGACGAGCGCGACGTGCTGGCGCTCGACCACCCAGAAGTCACCGGTGTGGAGTAGCCCAGCGGCGGCGGGATGCGCGTCAAGATCGAGAACGCGGATGTCCTGGCCCGCTTTGGCGCTGTAGACGTAGACCCACTCGAACGCGTACCGCAAGTAGGGGCTGAGTGGCTGGCGGATGACGTGCAGGTTCCGCCAGCGCATGTTCGCGGCCACGCCGTCACGGAGTTCCTGGAAGAAGGGCTCCCGGTACGGGGATGTCGGCGCGGGCGCGCCCTCGAGGTAGCCGACGAAGTCAGTGTCGTCGCTGGGTACCCCGTACTGGTCGAGCGTCTGGACGCGCAGCATGTCACCGGGGTGAGGTGCGCCGGTCCCGCAGCCACACCTCGAAGTCGGGGATGTCCAGCGCGCCAAGCTCAGGGATCATGGTGGCGGGGACGTGGACCTTCCGCTCGTGGGCGGCCAGGCTGTCATCGGGGACGTTCGTGCCCACGATGTCATATCCCCCGTCTGTCCGCTCGATGCGCGGGCAGTCCTTACCCACTGGGCAGTAGGCGTCTCGCAGAACCTTCGTCACCGTGATCTCCCTCCCGAAGTGATCCGCCCCGGTCAGTCTCCCGGCCATCGAGTCGACGGTCAATCTCAGATGGAATACTTTTGCTTCTATTCCGTTTGAAACGTAATACTGCTCGCTCCAGGGTTCGGGCGGCGCAGGGAGTGCGGGCGCGTGCCCTGTGTCGTTCTTTGAGAGGAGCCCTCCGTGTCCCCCGTCCCGGCTGTTGGCGCCAATAGCCTTCCTGTCCCAGCGTCGGTGCCGCCGTGCCCTGACTGGTGCGTCTCGGCGGGCCACCGGGACGAGAGGCCAGCGACCCATCTCAGCGCCACTCGGGTCTTCGAGGCCAACGGGTGGCGGGTCGAGGCGCGCTTGTACCGGGCGGATGATGACATTCCCCGTCCCGCGAGCGGGTGGACCGCTGTAGAGATCGAGATCAGCGGGGAACAGCTGACCGGCCATGTTGATGACGCGGGTCAGCCATCACTGGAGGGCTGCCTAATGCCGGACGAGGCACGATCTCTCGCGCGATGGCTGCTGGCCCAGGCGCAGGAAGCCGACCCGCATCACCGCAACGGCGAACCTCTGGCTGAATGACTGAGCCCGCCCTGAGTTGGGCGGCTCTCCATGCGAGGGTGCTTTACGGCTGCGCTCCGGCGAAGTGGTCGGCCGGAATGGCGCGGTGCCCGGCCAGAACGGCCTTCCTCAGCCCCAACGGCGCGAGTAAGCTGATCACCCGCGCGGATGGTCGCCTGCCACGACGGCGCGATGGCCCCTGCACCCCGCTGCGCGGACACCCAGGTCAGCGTGCGGCTGAACATCTCCCGGGCGGCCTAACTTTCCACCGGGATCTGGGAGGCCGCTGGAGCAAACCAGCAGCCCACCAGCCCTGGCATCAGCCAGCCCGGCCGCACCCGGACGCCCCAGATACCCACTCAATCCGGAAGCCAGCTGGTAGCCTGGTCAAACGCATCATCAACGGTGTAGCCTCCGAACCCCCTTAATTGCGAAACTTCATGCGCCAGTAAATCACGCATCCGGCGAGGAGTGAAAGTAAAAATTAGCAGCGGGCCGGAACGCCAGAACTAAGGCGCCGACAATCACGATAATGATACCAAACGACAGCAGGCGGAAAACTCCACTTCCTAGTGGGGGAATATGTGAAATAGTTCCCAGATTCCACCCGTCAGTGCCGCAGTCATTCGGGCCCACCTCTTACCGGCCGACACGTGCGATGCGAGAACTGCGATCGCTACGGGGGGTGCGAGATAGACCGCAACAACGGCAACCACGACCCGAATTTCGGAGCTAGTTTTCGGTGGATACGCCGAAACCGCCCAGATAAGTTCAACCTATTCCGGTCGGCACGGTCGCTGGCACGTGGCTGCGGCTGTTGTTGTGGCGGCGCCTGCTTTCGGCCCCGGCGGTAAACCCTCCGCAGGTCTGTGAACACGCCGCGAGACGGTGGTGATTGTCCTGGATGCGGGGGCTCGGTGGTGGATGAGCTGGACAGGCTGAAAGACACCAAGAACCATCAGGTGAGGTGGCGCACTGGGTACACACTGAGCGTGCTGGACCGGGTATGCGGACAGGTAATCGGACCAGCCAGGTTGCGAGAGGCCGACTTTTCCGCGCTGGATCACGGCGGTATCCTGCGGGGCGAGGTCACGATCGAGATCGTGGCTGATCCGCCGGGGCACAGGCGGATGCCGATCAATGATGACGAGATCATCACGCGAGCAAAGTCATTCGAGCCGCTGGCTGGCCGGTCGATCACTCTGCTGACATTCGACACCAGCCAGGCCACACGGGCACGGAAGGCCAACCTCGCGGTGCGGAAGCTGACCAAGGACATCGGGGCCGAACCGTGATCGTTGGCCGATGGCATCTGCGACCATATTCCGACCGGCGGCCTGCCGGGGCATCTAAGTGGGTGGCCACCCGTAGACGACGGCGTGCAACACGGTCAGCGCGCTCCCGCTGGCCCGTTCCGCGAACAGGGGTTCACCCGGGACGAGCGGGCGCGTGCTGGCGCGGGCCGCGTTGGCGTGCCCTGAGGCGCCGGGGAACACCACATCCCGCCACTGTGAGCTGACCCGTTCACCCCACATCGACCCCCGCTCACCGGCTGGGGTGAAGCTGAACCCGCGTTCGGTCGCCAGGCTGAGCAACAACATCACGGTGTCGGCGTGCGGGTCAGCCACGGCATCCCTTGACCGCGCCGCCAGCCGGGCCCGCAGGTCCGCGTCGGTGAGCCGTGGCGCATCGTCGGCGAGGGTGAGCAGGGCCCGCAGCGCGAACCGCGCCCCGGCCAGCTCCACTGTCGTGATCAGGTGATCCAGATAGGAACGCGGGTTCACCACCGTGATTGCCCAGTCGGTGCCGCACGCCCCGCATGTCCAGGCTTGCACGTTCGGCGCCGTATCAGGGATCACCTTCACGTCCCCGGTGGTGTCACAGTGCGGGCAGGGCTCAACGTCGGCCGGGATCTCCATCCGGGGCTCTCTCACGACCTCGCCCGCTCACGGCAGGGCTGGCAGGGGCCACACCCCGGCTCCACCATGCTCGCCGCCGGGAAGTACGCACCACAGAATCCCTGGTAGGAACCCTCAGCGCGGCCAGTGGCCAGCTTCTCAGGGCTCACCTGGTGCGCCAGTTTGGTGACCGCGTCCACCACTTCGATACCCAGTCGGCGCCGCGCCGGGATCTGGGCGCGCGCTGCCCGGCGCTTGCGGTGTCTTCCTGTCATCGGTCCTGCCGCGTTGAAGGTCTAGGCGCCCCATCTCGGACTCTCTTCTAGAGTAATATTACTAGAAAAAATTATCCATAATGATCACTATGCATAACAGAGTTCTAGTGGAGTACTCGTAGAGTGATCTGATGCCAGAGCCGGACCCGCCGCTCTTCCGCCGCATCGCCGCCGACCTCCGTGACGCGATCCGACGCGGCGAGTACCTGCCTGGACACCAGCTCCCAAGCGGCACCGCGCTCGCCGCGCAGTACAACGTGGCCACCCAAACCGTATGGAACGCGATCAACCTTCTCCGCGCGGAGGGACTCGTCGTCGGTCTCCAGGGCGCGGGTGTGTTCGTCGCCAAACCCCGAATGAAGTACTACGCCTCACTCACAGGCTCACGAGCGAAACGCCTGGAAGCCGACCGCCGACGCGACACGTTCGCCCAGCAGGTCGAAGCGCAGGGCAAGACCGCTCGGCAGGTCAGCACCGTCGAAGAGCTACCCGCCGACGGCGAAGTGGCCACACATCTCAGAATCGAGACAGGAACACCCGTTGCGGTCCGGCACCGTGTCATGTACGCCGACGATGAACCCCTGCAACTCGGCGACAGCTACTATCCCCTCGACATCGTCAGCGACTCAAAGATTATGAACCCGGCTGACATCGTGGAAGGGACAGACCAAGTACTCGAAGACCTCGGGCATACTCCAACCCGCTACGAGGACGAGATCACCTGGCGCATGCCCACACCGGACGAAACAGAAAAACTAGCCATCGCCGCCGGGACCCCCGTTGGGCGCCTGCTTCGAACCACCTTCGACCAGAACGAGCGCCCGATCGAGGTCTATATCTCGATCCTCCCCGCCGATCGCCACATCTTGCTCTACGACGTGTCGGCAGAGTGAGGACCCCACCGGCCCGGCGCTGGCGGTTCACCACAACCGAGCGGTCCGCCTTCACCGCTGGCGTCCGCTCCGGCGAGTTCGGCTAACTGATCAACTTCTAGCACCCCCGGCAGGCCCGATGTAGCACCGGGGGAGTTGTCGTTCCGTAGAGCGTGGCAAAATTTATGAGCTTGGAAGACATTGTCATCCCACATGGCGGACACATAGCCCAGCGCCGCGGAGTCGTTCCCGGGTAGGCCGCCGAGCCAGGGCGTCGGCTTGGTGGGCCTGGCCAGAGCATGCGACGGGGTGGCCAGACGCTCCCCGCCACTCCGGGGTCGGCTCGCCGTCACGGATCACAGCGGCGAGCTCGCGGAGCATGATCAATGCATCGCTTATTCCGATGGGGAGCCAAGCGTGGCCCACGAGATCAAGCGTGGTCACGAGGCAGACAGGGATACCCCATCCGAGCTGCCGCCATCGGTGGTTTCCGGCGTGATGGGTGCTGATCTGCCTCGCTGGGTTTTCTGCCTCGCCGCAGCTAGCGGGCAGGGCAGGGGCTGGATGCCGGGGTGAGGCATGTGCCCTGGTGGCAGGCTGGTTCCTCACCCTCTGCCCTCGCGTGAGCGGACCTCTCCGGCCCCAATCAACCGTCCTCCCAGCGGTGGCGCGTTCGCGCGGCTGCCCTGAGCGGAGCCGGTACGGGCCAGCATCAGCGTCACGTCCTGAACGCCGGGGGTTGAGATGGCTCGTGGTCCGGGGATTGGGACGGCTGGGACGCCCGCTGAGCATCAGGGTGGGCTGGGGGCGCGGCCGAGCGGAGCTGGTCGTTAGTTTTCGGTCTTCGTCCGGGTGGGTGATCGCCCGGCGATAAGGAAGCTGATCTGGTGGGCGATGGCGACTGCGTGGTCGGCGAAACGCTCGTAGTAGCGGCCGATGAGGGCGGCGTTCACTGCTGGTTTGACTCCGTGTGGCCAGTCTGGGGAGAACAGGATCCGGAAGATCCGTCGGCGCAGCGCGTCGATCTCCTCATCGACCCGCGCGAGCCGCTCACCAGAGAACCGGTCGCGGGTCTCGATCGCCGCTGCGGCGTCGTGGGCCAGGGTGATGGCCAGCGTGCTCATCCGCGCGAAGATCGGACGGATCTCCCCCGGAATCGGCACCTCCGGGTGATTGAGCCGGGTGATCTTGGCGATGTGCCCGGCGAGGTGGCCCATTCGTTCCAGATCAGGCAGAGCTCGCATCGCGGTGAGTACCGTCCGTAGATCGGTTGCCACTGGTGCTTGCAGGGCCAGAAGCTTCAGGCAACGCTGGTGTACCTGCTCGCAGAGCACCCGTATCTCATCACCGCTGGATAGGGCCAGCTCAGCGAATTTCACATCGGCCTGTTGTAGCGCGTTAGAGGCATGGGTCATCACTTGTCCCGCGTACCGGGTGATCCCAGCCAGTTCGCTGACCAGGGTATCCAGCTCGGCGCGGAAGGCCCGCCGCATGATCACAGGATAGGGGTCAGCGATGCCCCGCTGGCTCCTGGAGCGGACCGGACGGTTCGTGATCACCCTAAGGAGGTCTCAGAGATCGGGTGAGTTGTGCCCGGGCGAGGCGATTGGCAGGTAGCGGTAACCCGCGTGGGGCACCGATTCCACCAGCGGCGCGTAGGGCGGGCTCAAGGCCAGCCGGCGGGCAAGACGACGCACCCACCGCGTGACCTGCCGGTCACGGCCGGCGTGCTCACCGATCGCCCTAGCCAACTCGCTCCCCGAGATCACCCGGCCTGGATTGCGCATCAATACTTCCAGGATCGCGGTTTCCCGGGCCGGTAGGTGCACCACATGTCCCCCGATCAGCACCCGGTGCCCCACGACATCCAGTGCCAGCGGGCCCACCACCAACGGGACCCGCTGCGGGGCCAGCTTCCGCCAGGCGGACCCACGCCACCAGCCCATCACCCAACGCATACCGTCCCACCTCACACTGCCGCCCGCGTTGGCCGAATTACCCTCCTCAGCAGACTCGGCAGAAAATCAAGTACAGCACAGCCTAGAACGACAACAGCAGATCGGCGACCGGAGTCCTCAACAGCATGACAACGGGAAAGACCATCACTCACCTCGCCGAGAGCACGGCATCACGACGCACACCCAACCTTCATCGTGAGTTAGCTGTTCAGCGTGAGACAGCACACGCGACAACCCGCTCCAGGTATCCCGCCTTGCCGCGTTTTGCCGCAAGGCCCTACCGGTCCATGTGTCGTTGTCGAACGCGGGTATCGCTGACGGGCCCGTAAGAATATCCCGCGGCGATGACGACCCTACGGAACGTGGCCAGCATATCTACTTTATGGCGGGCGCAGGCGGGTAGCCGCTTCTCCAGCGCCGCGCCGCGGAACTGGATGATCATGAACCGTGCCTCATCCGGGCACCCGTTGTGGCACACGTAGCCGGGTAAGTATTCAGCCCGTGGGCTGACCTGGGCTGACCCGCTGCTGGTGGCGTGCTGATGCGGTGGTCGGCGATATGTGCGTGTCGGTCACGCTGTGATCGGCTGGTGTGCGGTTTGATCTTCGGGTGCCTGAGCTGGAGGGGATGTCGCGCGAGGAGCTGATCGTCGTGGTGCGGCGCCAGGCTGGGCAGATCACTGCGATGGCCGGGCAGCTCTCGGAGTTGATGGAGACCAACGAGGCCCTGTCCGGGAAGCTGGCCAGGCTGGAGCACCTGCTCTCGCGCAACTCGGGGAACTCCTCGAGCCCTCCGTCGAAAGACCATGATCCGGGCAAGCCCGCACCGCCGGAGAAGAACACACGCGACAAAGGCGGGCCCAAGCGGGCGCGGGGCAAGCAGCCCGGCGCCGCGGGAACGCACCTGGCATGGACCGAGAACCCTGATGACCGTCGCGACCGGTTCCCGCAGGGCCGTTGCGACTGCGGTGCTGATCTGGGTGGCGCCCGGGACCTGGGGATCGTGGACCGCTACCAGCAACACGAGATCCCGCGGGTCGCCGTGAAAATCACGCAGTACGACCAGCACCAGGTGAAATGCGGCTGCGGGAAGGTCCACACCGCCAAGCGGCCCGACGGGGCCCGCGGCGGGCCGGTCGGGTACGGCCCCAGCCTGGCCGCGTTCGCGGTCTACCTGATGGTCGTGCACTTCATCCCCGCGCACCGCGTCGTCGCGCTGCTGGAGTCACTGACCGGGAGGGCACCCTCGGCCGGGTTCGTTCACGGCATGATCAGCCGCGCGGCCGGGCTGCTCACCGAGACCCACCAGCGGATCCGCACCCTGATCACCCTGGCGCACGCGGTGAGCTGCGATGAGACCCCACTGCGAGTCGGCCCCCAGCAGCCACCAGCGGGCAAGAAGAAGGCCGAGCGCTACCTGCTGGTCGCCGCCACCGAGCGCTACACCCACTACCTGCTCGGCGATCGGTCCCTCGACACCTTCAAGGCGTTCGTGATCACCGACCTCACCAACTCGGTGATCGTGCACGACCGCTACCAAAACTACGACTCCGCCCAGCTCGGGACACTGGTCCACCAGCTCTGCTGTGCCCACCTGCTCAGAGATCTCGCCGACGCCGCGCAGGTCTACCCCGACGCGATCTGGCCCGTCCAGATCGCCGACGCCCTGCGCGAGCTGATCCACCAGGCCAACCTCGCCCGCGACCAGGGCCAGCCCGCCATCGCCACCGGCATCCGCGATGAGCTGCTGCGCCGGTTCCGCGACGGGATGCTGGCCGGACTGTCCGGCACCACCACCCACGGCACCCGCCCCGGGGAACGCAAGGCCCGGCTGCTGCTGGAAGTCCTGCGCGACCGCCCCGCCGACGTGCTGCGCTTCGCCCACGACCTCAACGTGCCCCCCACCTCCAACCAAGCCGAACGCGACCTACGCCCCAGCAAGATCCAACAAAAGATCTCCGGGCGCCTGACCAGCGAGAAACGCACCCAAGACCGCTACACCATCCTCGGCTACCTCTCCACCGCCGCCAAACACGGCCTCGACAAGATCACCGTGCTACGCGACGCACTAACCGGCCAACCCTGGATGCCCCCACTACCCGCACCCACCTAACACGACGCCCCGACCGACCACCACCACCGGACGCCCACCGGCCGACCGGCGACAACGTCATGCGCTAATCATCAGGGCTGAATGGTTACGTAGCCGGGCTGCCGATGGGGGAAACAACCGCACCAGCAGCACTGGTACACCCCGCTATCGATGACCTCCACGGATATCACCGCCGCGTGTGGATCACTCACACCGAGCCGGGCGGCCCGCGCCGGATCCCGGCGTGCCAGTTCCCAGGGACGCACCTTCCGATGGTTCTTACCCACCCGGTTACCATTCCTTAAACTCCCGCCCAGGGCAACCGAAATAGTCCATTCAACGTAAAGAATTGCTCCGATCGCGGTCTCCCTCGTGCCGCCACCGTGCCCGTATACAGGGAAAACTCGCATAGCCGATCAACGTTTACGCACAAAGAACACAATAAGATCGGTAAACAACATGCCTCCGGCGGGCCTTGGCTCCGGGATGGCCCAGGGCTGGGCCTGACAGCAGGGGATCACCAGCCGGGTGGGTGTCCCGTCGTGTCGGCACCGGAGGTATAGCGGGCCGGGGGCAGGGGATGCTGGGGAGTTCTCCCCGCAGCATCCCCCAGCCAGCTTCCCCCGATGACCAGCCTGAACGCTCGACGGGGACCCTCGTGTGCGTCTTGGGCACATCCCGTCGAACGCGGAAATTCGGGGGTTCGGCCCCTGACCACCGCGCCCCCAGCCATGGCGGCTATCGCAACCCGGTTGCAGACCCAGGTGCGGCCCGCTCCGGTCACTCCGGGGACTTATTTCCGGTCCCCACGGACGGATGTCGGCTTAAGGCGGTGGCGCGCTGGGGCCACGGGCCGCGACCCGCCGCATCCGCACCAGCAGCGCGGCCGAGGGCGTGACTTTGCTGCGGAGGTAGGTGGACAGGCGCGATGCCGAGGTGCCGATCGCGGCGGCGAACTCCGCCCTGGTCATCCCGGATGCCGCCAGCAGCCGGGTGATCTCGGCGGCCACCTCGGCGCGTTCAGCGCGCTCGGCCCGGTTCCGCGCGGCGGCAAGTAGATCTTCCATGACGGCAGCGACACCGTAAGGCCGTGACACCTCCAGTGCCTCCTCCACCCGCCGGGCGACCGGCCCCCACGGGTCATCTCCGATCGCTGCGGCGAGCCGTCGCCAGTGGCTCAGGCCGCCCCGTTCCAGCGCGGTCACGATCGCCTCGGTGGGCCAGACCTCGACCGGATCCTCCGGCGAGACGTCGATGTTGCGAAACGCCAGGCTCATCACTGGACCTCCACCATGGTGGCCGCCAGCAGGCGGCAGACCGAGGCGACGTCATCCCACTCCTGCCAGCGCGCAGCGAGATTCTTGTACTGGCGAAGGTTCCCCGCGCTGGTCGGCGTAGTACTCGTCGATATTCGACAGCGTCCTCGCCGCGTGATCGATTCCCATGCGCCCGGCCAGTGCCGCGACATCGAGGTAGTCACGAGTCTGGTTGCGGCGAACGATGAGGAATGCTGTCACCCGCAACGTCTCCTCGGGTGTCGGTGCGGTGATGGACTCACCCGGCGGGAGCTGGGCGGTGACCCGCGTAAAGGGCGGCTGCTGAGCCGCCGACGAGAACGGCGTCAGGAACCAGCTCCCGCAAGCGAGCGGCATAGCGCAGCACCCGCACAAGAGCGGGGCTGCGCGCTCCTGCCGGATCATCGACCACCCCTCGATTGTATCAGATGTGATAATCGCGATAGGGGGCGGCGAGGCCAGGCACCCGGGCATGATGGGCGCATGACCACACAGGACCCGGTGCGGATGACGGCGTGGGTGCACGGCCACGTGCAGGGCGTGGGGTTTCGCTGGTGGACCCGGTCCCGCGCGCTGGAGCTGGGGCTCACCGGGCACGCGGCGAACTTGCCGGATGGCCGGGTCGAGGTCGTCGCGGAAGGGCCGCTGGTGGCCTGCGAGCGGCTGCTCGCCGCGCTGCGCTCCGGCGCTACCCCCGGGCACGTGCGGCAGGTCATCGAGCGGTTCACCTCAGCCCGGGGCGACGCCACCGGTTTCGCGGAGCGTTGAGCCCGCGCCCGGAGTGCCAGGTGACGCGCCCACCCGTGCGCACGCTGATCATCGACAATTACGACTCGTTCACCCACAACCTGGCCCAGTACCTGGCCGAGATTAACGGCTCCGAGCCACTCGTCATCCGCAACGACGCCCCCGGCTGGCGCATAGCGGATCTTGATGAGTTCGATAATGTGGTCATCTCTCCGGGTCCTGGGCGGCCCAGCCGCGACCCGGACTTCGGTTTCAGCCGACAGGTTGTGCTCGGTGCCTCGATCCCGCTGCTCGGGGTGTGCCTGGGGCATCAGGGGCTCTGCGAGCTCAGCGGCGGATCCGTGGGGGCGGCACCGGAGTTGTTCCACGGCCGCGAGTCGGCAATCCAGCACGACGGTGCCGAGCTGTTCGCCGACCTGCCCACGCCGCTGCGCGTGGTGCGTTACCACTCACTGACCGTCACTCAGGTCCCGGACGAGCTCACGGTCACCGCCTGGACCGGCAACGGCGTGATCATGGGAGTCCGGCACCGGCACCGCCCGGCGTGGGGTGTGCAATTCCATCCCGAATCGATCGGAACCGAATACGGCAAGGATTTGCTGCGCAACTTCGCCCGGCTCACCCGGGAATGGCGGGAACGCAATCCGGCCCGCTGCGGCCACCGCGGATCACGCCAAACCCGCGCGGTGAGGACCGCGAGCGGGAAAACCCGCAGACTGAGGGTGCTCGTCGCGCGGCGGGTCACCCCGGTGCCTGCGGAACGGATTTTCCACGGCCTGTACGGATCCGCACCGCACGCGTTCTGGCTGGACAGCAGCCAGCGAGGCGGCGATCTCGGGAGGTTCTCGTTCCTCGGAGACGCCAGTGGCCCGCTGGCCAGAATCGCCTACGCGGATGTCTGGCAGGGCACGGTGACCGTCCATTCGCGAGGCCACGCCGCGGTACACCGCACCGGGTTCTTCGACTGGCTGGACAACGACTTGCGCTCGCTGGACGCCGAGGTGCCGGAATTGCCTTTCGGGTTCGCTCTCGGCTGGGTCGGCTACGCCGGTTACGAGCTCAAAGCCGAGTGCGGTGGCCGGCTGGCGCACCGCTCGGCCAATCCCGACGCGGCCATGGTCTTCGCCGATCGCGCGGTAGCCATCGATCACCGGACCGGGACGGCTTACCTTCTCGCCTTGACCGATCCCGGCGACGAGAGCGGCGCGCGGGACTGGCTGGACCGCACCAGTTCCCGGCTCGGCGCTCTGGCCAGCACCCGGCAGCCACACCCGCGGCCCCCACGACCGCTGGGCGAGCTCCGCTTACGGCACGATCGCGTGCGGTATCTGGAACTCATCGAGGCCGCTCACTCGGCGATCCGGGCCGGTGAGAGTTACGAGGTGTGCCTGACGAACATGGTCCACGGCCGGGAAACAATCGATCCGTGGCGGGCCTACCATGCCCTGCGCGCGGCAAGCCCGGCCCCGTTCGCGGCCTGGTTACGTTTCACCGACCTGTATGTGCTGAGCACATCTCCGGAGCGTTTCATCCGGGTATCCGGCGATGGGATCGCCGAATCCCGGCCCGTTAAGGGAACAAGACCCCGCGGGAGCTCGGCGGAACGAGATCGTGCCCTCATCGCCGAGCTGGCCACCAGTGAGAAGGACCGGGCGGAGAACCTGATGATCGTCGATCTCGTGCGCAACGACCTGGGATCGTGCGCGATACCCGGTTCAGTCCATGTGCCGAAGATTTTCGACGTCGAGAGCTACGCTCATGTGCATCATCTGGTGAGTACCGTGCGGGCCCGGCTGCGGCCGGAGGTCTCGGCGGTGGAATGCGTGCGGGCGGCGTTTCCCGGTGGCTCGATGACCGGGGCACCGAAGATCCGTACTATGCGGATCATCGACGATCTCGAGCAAGGCGCGCGCGGAATCTATTCCGGCGCTCTCGGTTACTTCTCCCTGACCGGGGCGGCCGATCTCGCCATGGTCATCCGGACCCTGGTGGTCACGCCCGGCTCGGTGAGTTTCGGTGTCGGCGGGGCCATCACCGCGCTGTCCGATCCCGATGCCGAGTTCGAGGAGACGATGGTCAAGGCGACGGCGATCACCAGCGTGCTGGGCACCGGTTTCCCGCCCGATCAGCTGAGCGGCCAGAACGGCATCGGTACCCTGCTGGGACACCCGCGAGCAGCGAATCAGCGGGAGAACAAGGAAGGGTCCAGCGCGCCGTGCACCTGAAGAGCCTGACGCTGAAGGGCTTCAAGTCCTTCGCCTCGGCCACCACGCTGCGCTTCGAACCCGGCATCACGTGCGTCGTGGGCCCCAACGGGTCCGGCAAATCCAACGTGGTGGACGCGCTGTCCTGGGTGATGGGGGAGCAGGGCGCCAAGACCTTGCGAGGCGGCAAGATGGAGGACGTCATCTTCGCCGGCACGTCGTCGCGCGCACCCTTGGGCC
>DASTBN010000464.1:0-8879 GCA_035712045.1 Pseudonocardiaceae bacterium | reverse complement strand
TGTCGGTGTGTTAGTGTGTCGTGGCACTGCGATGTTAGGCCGTTACACGCCACAATCCTTCAGCGACTCGCCAGCCGGCCCGACGGTCTTACCCCAGCCGAGCTCAGCGAGGACCTCTATGGCCCGGGCGCCAAGACCAGCGTGTCTCCCGAGATGAGCAAGCTGCGCCACGAACTCGGCGGATTGCTCCACCGCACGACACGCAAGCCTGGCGATAACAGATACAGATTCAATCAGGACGTCACCGTCGATATTAAGCCGATGCGCGGCCGAGCTGCGCAGCCAGTCTCTTGATCACGTCGTTGCGGGTGGCCCGTTCCCGCTCGGGCCGGCCTGAAGCGGAAGGTTCCGCCACTCGCCTCGTGGAGTCGCGCGCATCCGCAGTCCGCGCGGGTGCAACAGGACAGACCGGGCAGGGTGAACGCGCCCGCCGGGCGGCAGCCGTAAGCGCCAGCGGGCGGCCAGCGTGGCCAGGGCCAAGGTGGCCTCGGTGAGGGCGAAGGTGTCGCCGATGCACTTGCGCGCCCCTGCGGCGAAGGGAATGAATGCCTCGCGCGGTGGCGATGCGCGGTGTCCATCGGTCCAGCGGCCGGGGTCGAAGCGGTCGGGATCGGGGTAGAGCTCGGGCAGGTGATGGAGCAGGTAGGGGCTATAGAACAGGATGCTTCCGGCTGGGATGCGGTGCCCGCCCAAATGGGTGTCGGTGGTGGCGGTGCGGGCGAGGGTCCAGGCAGGCGGGTACACCCGCAAGGTCTCGGTGACGACTCGGCCAGTTAACGTGAGTTTCGGCAGATCTTCGAAGCGGGCGGCTGCTCCTCCGAGAATAGCGTCGACTTCGGCGTGGAGTTGGTGCTCGACGTCCGGATGACCTGCCAGGAGAAATACCGCCCACGCCAAAACGTCAGCAGTAGTCTCCGATCCCGCGAGAAAAAATGTCATGACCTGGTCGAGAATCTCAGTGTCGGACAGGCCCTGGCTGTCGGCGGGGTCGCGGGCGCTCAACAGCGCTGAGAGCAGATCGCCACGATCGGCGTTGTTGGCCTGGTGATCGGCAATGACGCGGCCGATGATCTCTCGCAGGCGTACCCGGGCCCGGTTGAAACGGCGATTGCTGACGATAAGGAGTTTGTTCAGCGGAGGTGGGACGACCGTGCGTGTGTAGATGCCCCCCAGGAGGGCGTTGAAATCGTTGAGCACCGCGCCGAGCATGGCCGGGGGTAGTGCGTCAGAGAATAACGTCTCGACTGCGGTCCTGGCGGTTAACGTCATCATCTCGGACAGGACGTCAAGGACCTGCCCATCCCGCCAGGAAGCGGTGATCGTGGCGATGTGTTTGGTCATCACCTCTGCGTAACCGGGTAGCCGCGCCGGGTGGAAGCAGGGCTGGGCCAGGCGACGCTGCCGCCGATGCGGACCGTTCGGGCAGGTGGCCAGGCCATCGCCGAACGCCGCTCGGGTGCGGTCAAAGATAGGCCCGTCCTTGTCGAAGACGCGGTCGTTGAGCAGAACCTGGCGGACCAGCTCCGGCGCGCACACCATGATCGCCTCGAAGGGGCCGATCCGGATACGCACCAGGTCACCGTGGGCGGGCAGGGAGGTCACAAACCGCAGCGGGTTGTATAACAGCGACGGGGTATGGCCAACCAGCGGCCATGCCCCAGGCGCACTGCCGACCGTAGACTCCGTCCTCATGATCTCCCAGCGGGGATTTGCAAGGATCTGATCTCTGCCTCAGCACACGGCTCGGATGACGGCTGGATTCGATCTAGCATGCCAGGTATGGAGCTGGGTGGTAAAGAAGTTTCATGGGGTTGGCTGGGGGCATCACAGAGGAGCCGCTGACCGGGTGTCTTGTGGTGCTGGCAGCCGGCGTTAGTCTGGTCGGCCATGAACGTTGAACCGGTTATCTGCGCCTGCGGCAACCCGGTCAGTGGTTACGGGGAGGATGTCGCCTCGGTGCTATTCGGCCCGATGTGCGACTCCTGTATCAGGATCGCCCACCACCAGGCCGGGCGGTTGTGCGACCGGTGCATCCGCAGGCTGGAGATCGAGTACCCCGGCGTCCGGTTCGCCCTGGGCAACCAGCATCCGCTGGTCCACTCACCTGTTCTGGATACTTGCGTCGACCAGGCGATACTGCCCTTCCTGGAAGGGTTCAACCAGGACGTCGCACCCACCTTTTCGTCCTGCCAGGGCGTGGACATGCTGCCCGGTCGGTCAGGCAGGTGGGTGCAGGAGCCATTCATCGTGGTCAACGGCCAGCACCAGCATGCCGTGACAGCCTGGGCGGAGCGCACCGCGAACCGCTACCGGATCTCGGCGGTCCAGGTGCTCAGCGAAGGCAGTCCCTACCACCGTGTGCACGTGGATTTCGCCGACACCCCCACGACCTGGCTGGGCTGAGCACTGAATCCTTCGACAAGGACACTCCCTGGCCGATTGCCCCTGTTCTGCGACACCGCCCTGGCCGAGCGGATCGAGCGGGTCGAGGCGGAGCTCGTCGCCAAAGGCAGCGAGGCCGCCCACCATCGTGCGGCGGAGAGCGCGGGCTTCGTGATGCCCATCGCCGGCGGCGTGGCGAGCTTCGCCGAAGAGGGCTCGCCGCTGAACAAGGTCGTCGGGCTGGGTTTCGGCGAGGTGCCGAGCTCAGCCGCGCTCGATGAGATCGAACGGGCCTTCACCGCTCGCGGCGCACCCGTGCAAGTCGAGCTCGCTCATCTGGCCGACCCCGCGATCGGCGCCCTGCTGACCAGCCGGGGCTATCGGCTGACATCGTTCGAGAACGTGCTCGGCCTCGCCCTTGACCGCGAGCCTGAGCGAGTCACGCCACCCGGGGTCGAGGTCCGGCCCAGCGGCGAGGAGGAGTTCGAGCCGTGGCTGGACGTGGTGGCGGAAGGCTTCGCCCATCCCGACATCCAGGGGGTGCCCTCGCACGAGGAGTTTCCGCGCGAGGTCGTCGCGAGGGTCATGCGGGATCTCACGGCGGCGGCCGGTGTCATGCGCTACGTCGCGCTGCGTGAGGGAATCCTGGCCGGCGGTGCCAGCGTCCGGATGGCGCAGGGCGTCGCGCAACTCACCGGCGCGGCGACCGCGCCCGCGCACCGCCGCCGGGGTGTGCAGACCGCGCTGCTCTCGGCCCGGCTTGCCGATGCCGCCGCCGCTAGCTGTGACATCGCCGTGATCACCACGCAGCCGGGGTCCAAGTCGCAGCAGAACGCGCAGCGGCGGGGCTTCGATCTGCTATATACCCGCGCCGTCCTGGTGAGATCCCAGTAATCAATGGGCCCGTGTTGATCAGGATGTCGGGAGCTGCCGATCGCTGACGGTTCGCTTCGTGCACCGCCCCACGAGCCGTTGCGATCTTGAAAGGCCGTGGGCATCCGCCAGTGGTGTACTCGCATTATCGGCGGCCAGCGGCGAGCATGATTGGGTGACTATGATGACCGGAGGTTCGGCTGCTTTATTGACCGCTGGTGTCTGCGCGGCCGTCACCGGGTTCGGTGCCGGTGATACCGCGTCGCTCTCTTCGCCACTTGCCGCGCCATCCCCGCCAAAGCATTGCACGGCGATGCCGCGCGATCCTACGCCGAGCCAGAGCGGCGAGGAGACGATCATCGTTCGTACCACCCGCGGAGCGCAGGCCTATCTGCTGGTCCATTATCCGACGACAACACGCTCGTTCACCCTCATCGCGGATAGCGCTGGCACGGCGCTCGTCACTTTCCCGATCCGCCCCTCGGTACCTGGCACTCCCGTCCTGGTGGAGGTGTCGACCAACTCAGGGCAGACCTGCGCTACCCAGTTCACGCCGCGGTAGCGGCTCAACGGCTTGACCAGCCGAGTTGAGTTCGCCTACGCGTACCATTCGTGCCGGCTTACGGAGATGGGAGTTTGGGTCTGCTCGGGATCCGACCCGGAGTGCCATCTTCGAGCTGCTCGCCCGTCGCCCGTGCTCGGTGCGGCAGCTGGCCGGCCAGCGGACTCTCGCCGACCGGATCGGCGCCTGATAGGACCCCGCAGGCGGGAATCAGGCGCTGAAGCCGAAGGAGGCCACGAATGTGAAATTAACCGATTTATTTGATAGCCTGGTGACCACAAAATCGTCGTACAGGCCCGGTGGTACGGTGGTGTCCACGCGGACCCGGACACTGACAAACGCCGGGGAGCCGATCCCGGCGAGGTCGACGGTGATTTCCTTACGGTTGTTGTCCGCGCTGGTCAATGTCGCTGTGGTAAGCACCTTCTCGGTGGCACGCGCCGGATCGTGGGGGTCCGGTTGGTAAGCCGTCACTGTGATGAGGTGGCCGGGATACCCAGCGAAGGTCTGCACATCCTGGGTCCGCAAAACAAGCGTGGTAGTGTCCGGCCCGCTGGGATCGGTCTTGCGCAGCGTCAGCGGAAGCTCCATGGCGATACCGGAGTACGCCGCGTCACCGTACACACCCGGTTCGTCGCCCATATGAAGCCGACCTTCCCAGATAAGCTCCGGTCGCGCGCTGAGCATCGGATCCCCCTCACTGGTAGCAGGCTCAAGAACACGCACCCTACTCTCGCTGCGACGCCGAGCCGCGGTGTTCCCGGTTCGGGAAATCAGCGCGGTGGGTTGTGCGGTAGCGAGGGTGGATCGCGGGATAGTACGCAGTCGCCGCACACCGCGGCTGGTTTCTCCGGGATGACCCGGTAGATCAGGCAGCAGCTCCGGCGCCGGAAGCCTCCGCTGGCGGTGGTGATGCTGGTGCCGCGCAGGGGAGGCTGGTTCAGCAGCAGCGAGGCGATCATTCGTGATCGTTCCGCGCACGCCGGGCGGCGGGCCGCGATCATCGACGCCGCGCCGTTGACCGCGGAAGCGACGTTGCCCCACAGGATGCGGGGAGACACCGAGAGGACGGCGGTGGCCTGGAGGAGCTCCCGGACCGGTCCGTTCAGTACGCGGCTGGCTAGCAGCTGGGCCAGGTGCTCTGGCGTCAGCCTGGGTTTCGGGTTGTGGCCCGCGGCATCGGGGTCGGCTCCGCGCGGGGCTGACAGAGGGAACGCGCCGCCGAGCGTGGGTTGCCACCACGTGTTCCTCAGGCCGATGTCCAGCAGGTCATCACGGGTCACCGCCACGGCCAGCGCCGGGGAGAGGATCCGGGCGGCCAGGCCCAGGTGCGTCACCGACGCGGCCACCCGGAATTCCACGGCATGGGATGGCCGCCCGCCAGCCGCGGCCAGCGCGGCGCCGACCGCGGTGACCCGATCCCTGAGGGCGCCGGGATCGGCGATCAGCTCGTTCATCGGATGCCACGGCGGGGGCGGGCGGGAGCCCGGGAGATGGGTCTCCACGGCGAAGAAAGGCCCGAACGCCGCGAGGTCGTCGACTACCTCGTCTGTCAGCGCCGCGTTCATGTCGTCGTTCATGTCGTCGTCAGGGGAGGGCGGCGATTGCCTCAACCTCGACCAGCTGATCCGGGTAGCCCAGGACCATGACTCCGAGCAGTGTGCTCGGTGCGTCGTGGTCGCCGAAGTGCCGCCGCACCACCTCCCACGCGGTGAGCAGGTCCGCACGGTGCTGACTGGCGACGTAGACCGTCGTCTTCACCACGTCGGAGAGGTCCGCTTCCGCTGCTCGCAACGCCAGGCGCAGGTTGGTCATGACCCGCTCGGCCTGAGCGGCCACATCGCCGGCGGCGACGATGACCCCGTTCTCATCGAGAGGACAAGCCCCGGCGGTGACGACCAGCCGTGAGGTTTCGTGCGCCACGGCGGCGTGAGCGTAGGGAACGCCACGAGCCAGCTGTGACGACCGCACCAGTTCGACCGAGGCCCGTGGAGTAAACACCTTGTCATCGTAGATTTCGCTGGCTGGCGGGAGTATGAGGTCGCGTCGCTGATCGTCCGGTCGCCGGAGGGGGGACCACACCGGCCTATACCAATTAGCGAACCGTGGTGTTGTCGGTCACCCGCTGGTGTACCTCCTGGAGGTAGTCATGCGCGTCGCGCCGGGTGCGGATCGCACCGACGCGTGCGATCCGCTGAGCGTGGTGTTCGGCGGGTGTGATGGCGAGGTCTTGGCGGAGCGCTACATGGAGGAATCCCGGGATGCTGCCCTGGTCAGCGCTGGATGCCGGGTCCGGCGGCGGGAGCGCCGCGAGGGCGGAGCCGGGAAGCCCTGCGGGGTCGGGCAGGGTCGACGGGGCGTCGGCTCGGGCCTGCGGCAGGGTGGCCAGGTCCAGGAGTGATGAGGCGGCGGCGTCGCGGGCGGTGAGCGGGTCGATCCCGAAGGCGTGTTCGACGGTGGCGAGGATCGAGGTGTGGTCATAGACGCGGTGGTCGATGAGATGGGCCGGGACCAGCGGTGAGATCACCACAGCGGGGACTCGTACACCGTAGTTGCCGAAAGCGAAGCGCGACTGGTTCCAGGGGGTATCGGTATCACCTGGACCCGGTGCGCTGGCGGGATGCGCGTGATCGTAGAAGCCGCCGTGCTCGTCCCAGGTGATGATGAGCATGCTGGTGTCCCAGGCTGGTGAGGATCGCAGCGCCTCGTAGGTGGATTTGATGATTCTCTCGCCGCCGCGGACGTCGTCGAGAGGGTGCTGGGACGTGCCGCCACGGTAATGGTCGAGCAGGTCACCGTAATCGGGTTCGATGAACGTGTACGCCGCTGGGTAGGCGAGGCTAACCACGTCGGTGGCGAAATGCGAGTATGGACGGACCTCGAACGGCCCGATGCCTTTGAGGGCCCCGGTGATCGCGAATCGTGGTCCGTAGAGCCGGTAGGGCAGCCTCTTCTTTCTGAGCTGATCGAAGATTGTTCCGTTCGGAAAGGCGAATCCGTCCACCGTGTCCCACTTCAGGATCTCCAAGAGGCTGGGGCTGTGATCCAGGCCATGGGACGAGGCCGCGGCCGCGAAGAAGCGATTCGGCCAGGTCGGCCCCGGCATAGGGGAGAACCAGCGATCGCAGACCGTGAATTCATGGCATAAGCTGGTCAGGACCGGCAGGCTGGCCGGATCAAAGCACAACAGCGCGGTGCCGGGGTCAGCGCCCCGGTGGGCCGCGAAGCTGGCGGCGAAACCGCTACAGTTCACTGGGGGATAGGGGCCCCCTGGGGGAAAGGCCGCCGTGGGACCGGCGAGCTGGGTCACGACGTCGGTGAACTCGTGGCCGGGGTCGGTGTCCATGGTGAACGGGGCGGTTGGCGAGACGGTGTAGGTTGTGCCCTGATATGAGTTGGACTCGGTCCCAGCGAGCCCATCAATGTGAGTTGGCTCACCGGTCTGGGCGTCGGTTCCGGTGATCTGGGAAAAGCCCAGCATATGATCGAAAGACCGGTTTTCGAGCATCAAAACGAAAATATGCTCAATAGCTGGCATGAGCCAACCTTACCGGTACCGCCACGGCCGCCGCCCCGCAGTGATCGTCACCGCGGCGATCGTCGCGGTTCCTTCTTGCGGCCCGTCCTGTGCTGCCAGGTCATCATGGATGGCTGAGGCTTCGATGAGCCCGGGTCACCATCATGGCCAGGGCGGGGTGATCACCCCGCCGCTCTCGCGCGGATGCCGCATTGAGCCCTCACCCCCGGCGAAGGTAACCGAATGGCCCCGAAACTCGATATCACTGTCAGTCGCTCATGGTTGCAGCGGCAACAACTCCCGGGCGCTGGAGGGGACAATTGGCATGGGCGCGATCTGGGAATTCTTCAGTGGCGAGGACGACACCCTCTCCCCGCCGGGAAAATCGCGCGGCGAACCTCGGCATGGAGGTTGTTGACCGGGCAGCACACCCCTGAGCCTTTTCCCAGCGAACCGCTGCGGCGTACCACGAAGCCGGTCACGGGCGGACCACGTCGGCGGGCAAGTATCGGCGGCCAGGCACTGGCCGGCGACGGCGACAGGACACTGGAGATCCACGGAGCTGCCCCGGGAGTCCCTGGGGCGGGATCCTGGGGAGCGATCAGGGTCTGGGTAGGGGGGAACCCTCATGTGGCGCGTGGCGTGAGGGGGCATCGTATTCAGTGTCGGTCGGAACACCTGGGTACCAGCGCCGGGGCGCCCAGCTCACCCAGACCGATCGCCCGAAACGCTCCAGGGCAAGGCGCGTGATCGGGTCATTCGAGGGAATGCCCGGGTGGTCATATCAGACGGCAGCCCGGGCTCCTTCGAACCACCATGCGGGCCCGCCGGATAAAGCGATTTGGGGTTCCCGTTACATTCGCGTGAAAGTCATTGCCATCAGCCCATCGTGTACGGTGATATCAGAGAGCGACGAACTCCATCAGTTCATACCGAGTGGCCCCGTCTCGGAGGTGACCCGGTGAGCACCGATCAGGCTCTTGTCTCCAAGCGAACCCACCCCGTCGATGAGGTGCTCGCCATCCCTAGGCTCGCCGCCTACGGGCTGTGGCACGTGCTGGCCTTCTGCGCCGGTGCCGTGCTGGTAAGAGGCACATGATCAGCACGCATGTCCCGGACACGGTCCTGGGCTTCACCGTCGAAGAGCGGCGCTATCACGTACCGCTGCTGCTGTCCCCGTTCGCTAACTCGACCTACTGGGGGAGCTGATGTCACCGGACGAGAAGTGGCTGGCCGCAGTGATCGCGCTCGCCGTCCGCAACGTCTACGACGGTGGCGGGCCGTTCGCCGCGATGATCGTCTCGGACGGGGAGCTGATGAGCACCGGGGAGAACCGGGTCACCCGGGACAACGATCCCACCGCGCACGCCGAAGTGGTGGCCATCCGGGCCGCGTGCTCGGCCCGGCGCGATTTCTCCCTCGCTGGCACCACCCTCTACGCCTCCTGCGAGCCCTGTCCGCTGTGCGTGTCCGCCGCGCTCTGGGCCAGGGTGGACCGGGTCGTCTACGCCGCCGATCGGGATGACGCGGCCCGCGGCGGGTTCG
>DASTBN010000463.1:0-4252 GCA_035712045.1 Pseudonocardiaceae bacterium | reverse complement strand
TGTATCACCACCAATTCCGCACGAATTCACCATCATCGCATCAGAGATCGAGGACTAGGTCGCTGTCGGGTGTTGAGCAGCAGATGAGTGCCGATCCGGGTGCTGGAGCATCGAGGGGCTGGGGATTGTAGCGGACGGTGCCGGCGAGGATCGGGGTTTGGCAGGTGTGACAGACGCCGGTGCGGCAGGACCAGCGGGTTGGCACGTCGCAGGCTTCGGCGAGTTCGAGAACGGTGGTGCAGGCGTTGTTCCAGGGCACAGTGAGTCCGCTGCGGGCGAAGGTGATGTGGGGGCCGGTGCCGGGCGGGCCGGGTGGTTGATGTGGCAACGGGTGGGTGAGGTTGGTGATGCCGGGGTTGATGGGCGGGAGTGTGCCGAAGAGTTCGCTGTGGATGTGGCCGGGGTCGAGGCCGAGCTCGACGAGGGTTTCGCGCATGGCGGTCATGAACCCGTTTGGTCCACACAGGTAGGCGGTTGCGTTGGTCGGCAGGTTGAGCGCGGTCAACGTGTCGCGGTTCAGGTGGCCGAGTGTGATTGCGGTCGGATGGTCGGTCATCGCGGTCTGCGCGGTGTAGTAGACGTGCTCGTGGCTGTGGGCGAGACGTTGCAGCAGTTCGTGGGCCTCGGTCGCGAATGCGTGTTCGGCGGTTGAGCGGGCGGTGTGCAGCCACCAGATGTCGCGTGTGCTGTTCGCGGCGGTCAGGGTGTGCAGCATGGCTAGGACGGGTGTGACTCCGATACCGGCCGAGAGGAGGAGCACGGGTCCGGTGTCGTCATCATCGGGGAGCACGAAGTCGCCGCGCGGGGCGGCGGCTTCGAGCACGGAGCCGGGTTGGAGATGCTTATGCAGGTAGGCGCTGACGACGCCGTGGGCCTCGCGTTTGACGCTGATGCGGTACTCGGCGCTCGCGGGGTCAGCCGAGAGCGAGTAGCTGCGTACGGGTGGCGGGTTGGCGGCGCCGGTGACGCGGAGGGTGAGGAATTGGCCCGGCTTCGGCCGGGGCAGCGTGACGCCGTCTTCGGCGGCGAGGTAGATCGAGGTCACGGTTGAACTCTCGGGTGCCACTCGTGAGACCCGCAGAGGCCGGAAGCCGATCCAGCCGGGTTCGACACCAACTGGCGGCGCGTTGACGGATGTTCGGTTCTCGGCGGCATGGAGGAGGTCGCGAAACGATCCCTGCCAGCCGGGGCTGAGGGCTGGAATGTCGACGGCTTTGCGGAGTTGGTCGATGTTTCGGTCGGGGAGGTAGAGCAGGGCGTCGATGGTGGCGACGCTCATGCGGTGTGGGCCGATCCTGGTGCGGATGATCTCATCGCCGGCTCGGACGTGGCCTTCGGTGATGACTCGGAGGTAGAAGCCGGGCCGGTGGTGGGCGACGAGGAGCGAGGCCATCTCGGGTTCGCCAAGGCGCATGCCGACCCGGTAGCAGGTGACGCGTGGCTGGGTGACCTCGAACTCAGCGTCGCCGATGCGGTAGCGATCGCCGATGTGGGTCTCGTCATCGGGCAGGCCCTCGACGGTGAAGTTCTCCCCGAAGTGGCCATATTCGATATCGTCGCGGCGGAGTTGCTTTCGCCAGAACTCGTAGGACTGGCGCTGGTAGACGAGCACGGCGCGCATCTCGCCGCCGTGCCCGTTGAGGTCACCCTGGCCGTCGCCGTCGATGTTGAGCTTGCGGGCCATGCGTGGGCCGTCGACGGGGTGTTTGACGATGCCGGTGTAGACGGTCTTGCCGTGCCAGGGGACGTGTTTGGGCATGCCGACGTTCAGGGAAAGCAGGCGCGGAATGCCTGCTAAACCGGGCGCGCCGTCGCGGTTCATCGCTCACTCCGTCGAGGTCTGTCGGGCCCGCTGATAGTGCCGACGGGCCTTCATGCGGTTGCCGCAGATCGCCATCGAGCACCAGCGGGCATTGTTGGGCTTGCTGTGGTCGATCAGGAACAGTCGGCACTCCGTGTTGGCGCAGGGACGAAGCCGCCCGGGACTCGACACGCGGAGCGCGTCCCACGCGAGCACGGCCCGGGTCGCCGCGGTTCGGCCCGCAGGTGCGTCGAGGGTCCACACGAGCCCGTCACCGTCACACGAGGCTCGGTAGCTGACCCCGTCGACGAAGCGCGCAATCGCGGTGGGCGGCTGGTCACCCAGTACGACGTCCTGGAGGACCGCGCGCGCCTCGAGCAGCGTGCGCCACTCATCTTCGGTCGCTGGCTGGCCGTGCGCAGTGAGCCAATGCGAGCCGGCCTCGACGGTGGCCAGTTCGTCCCGGGGCACACCGTCGACCACGGGCGTGGTGTTCAACAGGTCGAGCAGCAGCGTCTCGTTGCTCTCGCTCACTATCACGTGTCTAACCTCCAAAAAATGGTTGACGGGTTACATCATGGAGTGCTTGAGTGTTAACTAGCAAAGTTAATCAAAGGGGTTAGACATGACTGCTGTACATCACCGCTATGCGACCGTGCAGGGCCAGCAACTCTTCTACCGGGAGGCCGGGTCAGCGGACGCGCCGACGATCGTGCTGCTACACGGATTCCCGACCAGCTCGTTCATGTTCCGCAACCTGATCCCGGCCCTGGCCGGCCAGTATCACGTGATCGCACCCGACCACCTCGGCTTCGGGCTCTCCGACGCTCCCCCGGTCGAGGAGTTCGACTACACCTTCGACGCCCTCACCCAGCTGACCGCGGGGCTACTCGAGCAGCTAGGCGTCGCCCGCTACGCCCTCTACGTCCAGGACTACGGCGCGCCGATCGGCTGGCGGCTCGCGCTCGCTCACCCACAGGCGATCACGGCGATCATCACTCAGAACGGCAACGGCTACGACGCCGGTTTCGTGGACAGCTTCTGGAAGACCGTGTGGGACTATCACCGCGAGCAAACGCCCGAGACCGAGGCCAGCATCCGCGCCGCACTGACCCTCGAGGCGACCAAGTGGCAATACCTCACCGGCGTCCCGGATCAGACCCTGGTGAGCCCGGACACCTGGCACCACGACTTCGACCTGCTGTCGCGGCCGGGCAACGACGCCATCCAGCTCAAGCTATTCCGGGACTACGCCACCAACCCACCGATGTACCCGGCTTTGCATCAATACCTGCGCCGCTGCCAGCCGCCGGTGCTGGCGGTGTGGGGCAAGGGCGACGAAATCTTCGGCCCCGAGGGCGCCCGCGCCTTCGCCAAGGACGTCCCCGACGCCGAGATCCATCTCCTCGAAGGCGGGCACTTCCTGCTGGAGAGCGCCGGCGACCAGGTCGCCGAACTGATCGTCAACTTCATGGGCCGCGTGCCGAACGTGCGCTGACGACGCCAACCGCTGGCGAGCGGATCGGTGGGGCAATTCTTGGTGGCGGACTCGGGTGGCGTCAGTGCTTCTGGTTCGGCCCCACCAGTTCGTCGAGCCGTGACAGGAACAGCTTGAAAATCGGGGAGGTATTCGACTTGCTGTAGCCCACCCCGGCAAGGAAGACCTTCGCCATCGGCTTCCAAACCGGGCACGAGATCAACTGGCTGCCGCGGGCGATGCGGGTGGCGTCGGACGGTGGCGGATGGAAGCCGCGAACGTCGGCGACGCGCTCGCCGCTCAGTGCGCGCGCTCGCGCACGACGTCGGTCGGGCGCTTGTCGTCGCGCAGGCCCAGAAATCGCGGCTGGCGCAGTCGGCCGTCGTGGGTCCACTCCGCGAAGCCGATCTGCGCAACGAGCTGGGGACGTATCCAGTGCGTGCCACGAGGGACCGGCCGCGCGTCGACGAACGGTGACTCGGCCGTCTCCAGCACGCGCAGGCGCGCACCGAGCTCGCGCAGCGTCGCCGCAGTGTACCCCGTCCCGACCTTGCCGGCGTAGCGCAGGCGGCCGTCTTCGTAGTAGCCGACGAGCAACGCGCCGAAGCCGGTACGGCTGCCGGAGGGATCCGTGTAGCCGCCGACGACCAGCTCCTGCTCCCATGCGCACTTCAGCTTCAGCCAGTCACGCGAGCGGCCGCTGACGTAAGGCGCGTCGGCGCGCTTGGCGATCAACCCCTCCCACCCCGCACGGCACGCGTCGGCGAATCGGCGCTGAGAGTCGCCACGCCACGCGTCACTTAGCCACAGGGCTGGCTGCGGCCGCACGGCCTTCGCCAGGCGCGCGCGACGCTCGAGCAACGGGCGGCCGGTGAGGTTCTCGCCGTTGAGCTCAAGCAGGTCAAACACGCAGTAGACGACGGGGTACGCGGCGACGAGCGCCGCGGACGGCTCGCAGACGCCAAGGCGCTGCT
>DASTBN010000462.1:0-12671 GCA_035712045.1 Pseudonocardiaceae bacterium | reverse complement strand
GACGATCTGGCCACCGACCTGACGACAGCCATCGGACGGTACCTGGCCCGCGGCCTGGACGTGATCGTGGTCGATCAGACCTCCCCCGAGCACACCCGGGGCGGCTTCCGCTGCGCCAAGGTCATCGTGCCCGGCGCCTTGCCGATGACCTTCGGCCACCGCTACCGCCGCGTCGATGGCCTGCCGCGGCTGTATTCCGTTCCGCGCCTGCTCGGCTACCGCGACCACGACCTGCGGCCCGAGGAGGTCAACCCCCACCCCCACCCCTTCCCCTGACCCCGCGACCTGTGACCACCCCGCACCGGAGCAGACATGACGCTCACCAGCACAGCCGGCCAGGCCACCCGCCACTACCTGTCCCGCGGACGCGCCTCACCCCCCGGGGAGGTGGACTGGTCGGCGGCTCCGGCGCCGCACAAGACCTACCCGGGCGCCCGGCGTGTCGCGCTGCCCTGGCCACCGGATCATCACCACGACCGGCCCATAAACCGGGTCAGTGCCCTGCTGTGGGACATGACCGGGCTGACCCGCCTGGTCTGGAGCCACCCCGAGGACCCACTGACCGGCCGGGGCACCGGCGACCCACCCGGCCAGCTCACGTGTCGGCCCGCGCCCAGCGGAGGCGCCCTGTACCCGATCGAGGTATACCTCGCCACCGGTGAACACGCCAGCCTCCCAGCCGGTCTCTACCACTACGACCCCGCCCACCACTGCCTGGACCTGCTCCGAGACCACGACCACCGCCCGGCCCTCACTGGGCTGCTGAACACACCGCCGGATGTGATACCTCACCTGATCCTCGCGCTGGCCCCGGTGTGGTGGCGCAACGCGTTCAAATACGGCGAGTTCGGTTACCGGCTCATGTGCCAGGAGACTGGAGTCCTGACCGCCCAAGCTCTCGCCGTGGCCTGGCCGCTCGGCTTGCGAGCCATCCCGCACCCGCATTACGCCGACGAGCCAGTCAACCGACTGCTCGGGCTGGAGACCTTCCGCGAAAGCGTCACCGCGCTGCTCACGCTTAGTCAATCCGCTGGGCGCGCGGAGGACTGTACCTATCAGCCCCGCCCTGCGCTCTCCTACGCTGACTTGCTGGCCCAGCCCATGGCCACGGCCGCTGACCCACCCCCATCGATCACCACCCTGCTGCCCGTGACCGCCGCCCTGCACGCCGCATCCCTACATCTTGGCCAGCCCCCACGGACCGCCGAGGACACCGGCGCTGGCCCTAGCGGCACCTGCACCCTCTCGCCACCCGGCGACACCCGCTTCCGCATCCCCCTGCCCGCCACCGAGGCGCCTCACCTCGCGAGCGGCATAACACGCCGGGCCTCAGCGCCCGCCGGGTTCCACCACCAGCCGATCAGCCGCGACGCGCTCGCCATGATCCTCGTCGCCGCCGACCGCCACCACCTGGCGGACCTTCGCGACGCGGTCCACCTCTACTGCCTGACGTTGGACGTCCAAGACCTGCCCCCCGGCGTGTTCCGTTACGACCCCCACGATCAGACCCTGCTCCCGGTCACGGGTGCGGAGGCGCTCGAGCCCGCGATAGCCGGGATGTGGGCGCCCATGACTCGGCTGGCCCTGCGCGAAGCAGCCCTAGCCCTGATCCCCGTCGCCGATCCTGAGACCGAGCTGGACCGTCACGGAGACCGCAGATACCGCATGCTGCAGATCGCCACCGGAATCACCGTCCATCGCGCCGCGCTCGCCGCTGCCGCACTCGGTCTGGGCGCTCGCCTGCATTCCGACGCCACCACCGACACCACTGATACCGCCCTGGGCCTGACCGCCACCCCCTGGACCAGCCAGACCATGCTGCTCATCGGCACCCCCCGCACCAGCACCCTCGACCGACCCACCTGGCCCCGCAGATGATCTCCTTCAGTCGGCCCTGGGCCGAGGACGGCATGAGGCGATCACCAATCGTGGAGGGACCCGCAGTGGAGACCCGGGAGCTGGTCAAGCGCTACCGGAAAGCGCAGACCAACGCCCTGGACCAGCTCAGCCTCACAGTGGCCAGCGGAGAGATCCTCGGGCTGCTCGGCCCGAACGGGGCCGGCAAGTCCACCACCATCGGGATACTCACCACCCTGGTCCGACCGACCAGCGGGCAGGCCCTGATCGCGGGTCTGGACGTGGCGGCCACGCCACGGACCGTACGCGGGCTGCTAGGCGTGGTCCCGCAACACAACAACCTGGACCGCTCGCTGTCAGTCCGCCAGAATCTGGTCTTCCACGCCGCCTACCACGGCGTGCCGCCGCGGGTCCGCAAGCGGCGGGCCGAGGCGCTACTAGAGCAATTCGCGCTAACCGACCGGGCCAATGACAAGCCGGAGTACTTCTCCGGCGGGCAGCACCAGCGGATGATGATCGCCCGGGCGCTGATGCACGACCCGATCGTGCTGTTCCTGGACGAACCCACCACCGGGCTGGACCCAACCGCCCGGTTGTTCGTCTGGGACCGCATCCGGGAACTACGCCAGGCCGGCGTGACAATCGTGTTGACCACCCACGACATGGACGAGGCGGCGACGCTGGCCGACCGGGTCGGCATCATCGATTTCGGCCGGCTGCTCGCGCTGGACACCCCTGCCGCCCTGATCCGCAGGTTAGCCACCGCGTCCACGCTGCAGCTCACAGTCGAGCTAGCCAGAGAGGACCAGGTCGCGGGACTGCTCAAACGGCTGGGCACGCTAGCTGGGGTGGCGCGATGTGAGCAGATCAGCACCCAGGGAGCCATGCGCACCATCCGGCTCCGCCTCACCATGGATACGGCGGAAATCCTCGCCCCGGTCGCCGTCGCGGCGACACGGACCGGGGCCCGGCTGGCTGGAATGGAGATCAGCGAGGTGAGCCTGGAAGACGTGTTCATCGACCTGACCGGAAGGACGCTGCGGTGACGACTACAGCCACTGCGGTGCGCACTGACCGCGCCACCGAAATGACATCAGGGCCTTCCCGAGCATTGATGTTGCGCTCGTTCGGCTCGGTGCTACGCCGCGACATCGTGGTCACCGGCAAGGAACTGGTCACGTTTCTAGCCCAGGTACTGTTGCAACCGGTGCTATTCCTGTTCATTTTTGGCAAACTGCTAATCAGCCTTGGCTACATCAGCGGTGACTACGCCAGCCTGCTGTTCCCCGGCCTGATCGCGCTGACCGCTACCCTCACCGCGATTGAAACCACGGCGTTCCCGCTAGTAGCCGAGTTCGGCTGGACCAAAGAGATTGAAGACCGGTTGCTGGCCCCGCTTCCGCTCTGGGCAGTAGCGGCAGAAAAAGTGGGCTTCGCCACGCTGCGGGCCCTGGTCGCCGCAGCGGTAATGTTCCCGATCGGCGTTCTCGTGCTCGGCTCAATCCCCTACCGGGCCGCTGGGCTGGGGTTGCTGATCGTCGTAGTGCTGCTCGGCAGCCTGGTTGGGGCATGCATCGGCCTGGTGATCGGCACATTCGTACCGCCAGCCAAGATCAATATCACGTTCGCGTTGATCCTCACCCCGCTGCTGTTCACCAGCGCCACCGAGTACCCGTGGCCCTTGCTAGGGCACCTGCACTGGTTCCAAGTACTCACCGCCACGAACCCCATCACCTACGTCAGCGAGGGCCTCCGAGCCGCGCTCGTGCCCAACATCCCCCACATCCCAGCATGGATCTGCCTGCTCGTCCTGACCGGCTCCCTCGCGGTCTTTGGCACCCTCGGCATGATCGGCTTCCGCCGCCGCGTCATCAATTAATGATCAAGTATCGTTACTAGCGCCAGCCCTTCGAACAAGTCACTTATGAGGCTTATTCACCAGCGCTCGCCCGGGCCTTCCCGGGAGCGCATCATCGACCTGCGCGCGGAGATCCACAACAAAACAGTGGATAAGAAGCCGTGGCCACACATCCCGGGATTGTTCATGTCCGCGATTGTGACCCCTGACCTATGTGCGTCGCAATCGAGTTCAAGCGGAACCGGCGGAGACCTATAACGTGTCCCAGCCGACGATTAACCGTGCGATTACAGCGATGACTCCGTTAGTGAAACGAGTGCCCCAGTTGTTTGTCCCGACGACGAGCCGGATGCGGACCACCCTCCTCCCCGAGTACGCGGGCTGAGGGTCTCCGGGCTGGGTTGGGTTAGAGGGCTGTCCAGGTGGCGGTGGTGTCGACTGTTCGGAGTGCGTTGAGGCGTTGTTGTAGGGCGTGGGCGTGGGGTGGTGAGTGTGGTGCGCGGCGGAGGGGACCGGTGATTTGGGCGAGGTCGCGCATGGTGAGCAGGGTGGAGAGGCCGGGCCAGCTGGTGATGTCGTGGCCGTAGCGGCGGGTGAAGTTGTGTGTCCAGGTGGGGCCTTTGCCGTATCGGCGGGCGGCGTGCCAGGTGGGGATGAGGTCGGCTTCGCGAGGGCCGTGGGAGAGCCGGTCCCAGTCGCCGAGGACGACGTTGTCCGCTTCACCGGTGGTGCTGGGGCCCAGAGGAGGTTGCCTGCCCAGGCATCGCCGTGGATGAGGCCTTGCCCGAGCGGCCAGTCCAGTGTCGCTAGATCGTCGCGTATTTGGTGGAGTCGTTGGAGCAGCCAGTAGCGATCGGTGTCATCGAGTGCTTGGGCGGTGGTGTCGTCGTGGAGGGCATGGTCGAGTGATTCCAGGGTATCCAGCGCGGCAGGTCGCGCTGAGGTCAGCGGCGTGGGTTGTGGGGGTTGGGGGTAGTAGGTCCAGAAGCTGATCGTGGTCGCTGGTTCCAGCTCGACTGGATCAGCGCCGGCGAGGGGCCGGGTGGCGGGGAAGCTGTGTTCCTCGGCCAGCCAGGTCGTCACGTGTTGGATCTGCTTGATCTGGGCGGCGTTGTGGCGGCGGGTCGCGACTCGGGCGACCGCGTGCTCGCTGGGCAGGAGGATGACGGCGTTGTTGTAGCGGTGCAGTAATCGCATCCCGGTGGGGTCGAGACCGCGTGCCGCGCAGCCCTGGCGAACCGCGGTGAACAGCGCGGATAATTCGGGCGCCGGATGGCGCTCGGCGCCTCGATCGGCCCGGGTAGGACCGCGTGCGGGGTCGGCGTTCATCGAGGCCTGCATACCGCAGCGCTATGAGACTGAAACTGGTCCTCGATCTGCTGGACGCTGGCGAGCGTGGCGTAGGGGCGCAGCTCGCGGCGCACTGAGTTGATCCGGTCGAGGGTGCGGGCGCTGGTCAGCGAGCTCAGAGACGGAAGCACCTGGCCCAGCAGCTCGCACGCTCGCTCGATGTCGTGGTGCGTGGTGCCTGCCTGGGCAGGTAGGAGCTGGCGAGAGCGGTGGTGCACAGGACCCGGCGACGCTCCATGCCGCCCGGGGAGCCCAGCACTCCTGGGGCGAGTCGCTGGACTTCGTGGCATTCGCCGAGGTCTGCGGCCATGTACAGCATTTCAGCGGTCAGTTGTTCCGCGGTGAAGAACTGGATCCACACCGGCTCGTCTGCGAGCACGGCCCGGTTCAGTGTTCGGGAGGGATCCAGCGCGCCGACAACAGACGGATCCGGGAAGATCGCTGGTGCGGATATCTACCCGGTGCCGATGAATCGTCCGGCGATGAACACTGCTACGCACTCACGGGTCGCGCGGCGACCCGTACCTCGACGCCATCCCCAACGACACCGGCGAAACCGTCCGGGACTGGCCCGTACTCAACACGGCGGGCGAGCACCTCACCGGCGATGAACTCCTCATACGCCCGGGCCGCCGCCGTCACCGCCTCGGGAGCGTCGATGGTGAGCGCGATGCGGTCGGTGACGTCCAGCCCGGCCTGTTTGCGGGCCTGCTGCACCACCCTCACCAGGTCCTTGGCGATGCCTTCCGTGATCAGTTCGGGGGTGAGGGCAGTATCGAGCACCACCAGCCCGGATCCGGCGGGCAGGGCGGCGGTCTCCGCCGGGTCTGCGGCGACCAGGCGCTCGGTGTACTCCTCGTCCAGCAGCGGGATCCCGGCGGCGCTGACCACCCCGTCCAGGCCGCGTTCCCAGTCCCCCTCGCGGACCGCCCGGATCACCTTCTGGGTGTCGCCACCCAGCCGGGGACCGCAGGCCCTGGCGTTGACGGTGAGCTCGAACCGGCCGTAAGCGGCGACATCACCGGTGAGCTCAACGCTCTTCACATTGACCTCGTCCCGGATCAGATCGAGCAGCGGCGCCAGGGCCGCGGCGTCCGGCGCGGCGACGGTGAGCCGGGACAGCGGCTGCCGGACACGCAGGCCACGCGCTTTGCGCAGGGACAGCGCGGTGGACACCACCTGGCGGACCCGGTCCATCGAGGCCACCAGATCGTGATCGGCTGGCAGGCCGGCCGGATCGGGCCACTCGGTCAGGTGCACTGAGCGCTGCCCGGTGAGCCCGCGCCAGATCGCCTCAGTGGTCAGCGGCGGCAGCGGCGCCGCCAGCCGGCAGGCCAGCTCCAGCACGGTGTGCAGAGTGTCGACGGCGTCCCGCTCACCAGCCCAGAACCGGTCCCGGGACCGGCGCACGTACCAGTTGGTCAGCACATCGCAGAACCCGCGCACCCGCTCGCACACCCCGGCGATGTCGTAGCGGTCCATCCGCTGCGTGAGCTCAACGATCAGCTCACGCAGCGTGGCGAGCACGTAGCGATCCAGGACGTGCGGGCTGTCGGTGCGCCAGCGTCCCTCCACACCAGCGGCGTTGGCGTACAGCGTCAGGAAGTACCAGGAGTTCCACAGCGGCAGCAGCGCCTGGCGGACGGCTTCCCGGATGCCCTGCTCGGTGACCACCAGGTTCCCGCCGCGCAGGATCGGGGAGGACATCAAAAACCAGCGCATCGCGTCCGAGCCGTCCCGGTTGAACACCTCGGTGACCTCGGGATAGTTGCCCTTGGACTTGGACATCTTCAGCCCGTCGTCACCGAGCACGATGCCGTGGGACAGGCAGGTCCGGAACGCTGGCCGGTCGAACAGCGCGGTGGCCAGCACATGCAGGGTGTAGAACCAGCCCCGGGTCTGGCCGTTGTACTCGACGATGAAATCACCCGGGTAGTGGTGCTCGAACCAGTCAGAGGACTCAAAGGGGTAGTGCACCTGCGCGAAGGGCATCGCGCCGGACTCGAACCAGCAGTCCAGCACCTCGGGCACCCGGCGCATCGTGGCCCGCCCGGTGGGGTCATCGGGGTTCGGCCGGGTGAGCTGGTCGACGAACGGGCGGTGCAAGTCGGCCGGGCGCACCCCGAAGTCGCGTTCCAGCTCGTCCAGAGATCCGTAGACGTCCACCCGGGGGCAGGCCGGGTCGTCGCTGACCCAGACCGGCAGCGGGGAGCCCCAGTACCGGTTGCGGGAGATATTCCAGTCCCGGGCGCCTTCCAGCCAGCTGGCGAACTGCCCTTCCCCGACGTGCCCGGGCACCCAGGTGATCTCCCTGTTGAGCTCGACCATCCGGTCCCGGAATGTCGTCACCGCGACGAACCACGAGGACACCGCCCGCTGGATCAGCGCGGTGCCGCAGCGCCAGCAATGCGGGTAGGGATGCTCGTAGGTCTCGTGGCGCACCAGCACGCCGCTGGCGTGGGGCGCGCCGTCACGCAGGTCACGGATGATCGCCCGGTTGGCGTCGAAGACCTGCATCCCGGCATAGGGCCCAACCTCGGCGGTGAACCGCCCAGCCGAATCCACCGGGAGCACCACCTCGATGCCCGCGGCGTCGGTGACGGCTTTGTCTTCCTCACCAAAGGCGGGGGCGATGTGGACCAGCCCGGTGCCCTCGTCGGTGGTCACGTAGTCGGCGGCCAGCAGCCGGTGGGCACCCGCGCGGCCGGTGAAGAAATCGAACGGCGGGGTGTAACGGCGCCCGAGCAGCTGCGAGCCCTCGTAGCGGGCCACCACGCGCGGCGCCTCCCCCAGCTCCCGGGCATAAGCGCCCACGCGGTCCTCAGCGAGCAGGTAGCGCTCGCCGTCCACCTCGACGGTGACGTAGGTGAGTTCCGGATTGACCGCGACCGCCAGGTTCGAGGGCAGCGTCCACGGTGTGGTGGTCCAGATCAGCGCCAGCTCACCGGTCTCCAGCCGCAGGCCGACGGTGACCGCCGGGTCTTGGCGGTTGTCGTAGACGTCGTCCATCTTGGTTTCGGTGTTGGACAGCGGCGTCTCGCAGCGCCAGCAGTACCACAGCACCCGGAAGCCCTGGTAGATCAGCCCCTTGTCCCAGAGCGTTTTGAACGCCCACAGGACGCTTTCCATGTAGTCGAGGTCGAGGGTCTTATAGTCGTGGTCGAAGTCCACCCAGCGGGCCTGGCGGGTGACGTAGGCGCGCCACTCCTGGGTGTAGCACAGCACGGAGGCGCGGCAGGCGGCGTTGAACTCGGCCACGCCCATCCGCTCGATTTCCGACTTGTGGGTGATGCCCAGTTGCCGTTCGGCTTCGACCTCAGCGGGCAGGCCGTGGCAGTCCCAGCCGAAGCGGCGCTCGACCCGGTAGCCGCGCATCGTCTTGTAGCGCGGCACCAGGTCCTTGACGTAGCCAGTGAGCAGGTGACCGTAGTGCGGCAGGCCGTTGGCGAAGGGCGGGCCGTCGTAGAAAACGAACTCGTTCGTGCCGTCCTCGCCGGCCGGGCGGGCGGCGACCGACGCGGCGAAGGTCTGATCGTCCTCCCAGAACCGCAGGATGGACTCTTCCACCTCGGGGAAGGAGGGCGCGGCGATAACCTGCTGTCCAGCGAGCTTGGGATAGACCATGGCGGCGTGTACTTCCTGTGCAGGCTCTGCACGGGGACGATCAGCGGCGACGCCACAGACCGCGGTACCACCCCGCTTGCCGCCCGCACCGCGAGCGACCGCTCATTCCCCCGGCGATGACGGGCCGGACCCGTCCGGTTCTACTGGGGACTCGCCCACGGGGCGTGCCCTGTTCTTCCGGAAGCTCCCCGGTGATAGCCGGATCGGTGCCTGTCCGCCCAGATTACCTGGATGGCCGACGCCCACCCGCGCGGGGTCGGTCAGCGACTGGGCAGCGAAGCTCACCGAGATCCGGCTCCGCGAGCCCCTACCGGGCTTGGCTGCCACCGGTGGCCGTCGTCCGGGCAGCCCGGTGCTTGCGGGCGAGCGCCTTATCGGGCCGACAGCGCTCGCAGGGGGTGAAACCGAGCTCCCGCGCTTCCTTCACAGGTAACCGCTCAGCGCGCTCGTGCTCAGGCAACCGACAGCGGGCGAGGTGGTAGCGGGGGTGCTCGTCCACGACCAGCACCTCGTCGGTGAGGTCGTACACCACCAGAACGTCCGCCGCGTCGGTGTCTTCTTCACCGAGATTGTTGTCTTGGGGCTGAGCGGGTTGCTCAGCGGGCGAGGACGCTCTCTCAGATGGGGTGACTGAGGAGCCGGCCACCGAGCTGAGCTCGCCCTCCGTGAGGAGCTCAGGCTCATCCTCAAGCGCCTCCTGGCGTTGCGCCCAGGACCGGCGCCATCGCCGGAGAACCAGCACGGCGGCCACAACACTGAGGCCAACCGATACCCAGGCCAGAGCGGAATAGCCAGGGCTGAGTGAGGGGACAAGGAACCCTATCGCTGCTAACAGCAGCACTACGGGGACGAGCACAGCGGCGGTCAGCTACCAGCTTCGGCACGAGCGCCGAACCCGGACGCCACGAATCCCTGCGCGCGCACCGGATCCGCGGGCGCGGCGGAAGCACGACCGTCCAGTTCCCGCAGCTGTGACTCCAGGTAGGTCTTCAGGCGGGTGCGGTACTCGCGTTCGAACGTACGCAGCTCGTCGATCTTCTTCTCCAGGATGCTCTTCTCCTGGGTGATCGATCCGAGGATCTCGGTGTGCTTGCGGGCGGCGTCGCGCTCCAGGGACGCGGCCTTCTCGCGGGACTGCCGGTCCAGAGTCTCGGCCCGGGTGCGGGCGTCGTTGAGCATGGTCTCGGCGCGGGCCCTGGCCTCGTTGACCATCCCGTCAGCCTTCGCCCTGGCGTCGGAGAGAAGCTGCTCGGACTTGGTCCTGGCCTCGCCCAGCATGCCGTCCGCTTCGGCCTTCGCCTCACCAGTCAGCCGGTCAGCCATCTCCTGGGCCAGACCGAGCACCTTGGCGGCCTGGACGTGATGGTCACCGCCACCGGTGGATGGCGCGGCCTGCTCCATCATCGGCGGGGGCACTGGGGCCATCACCGGCCGCGGCGGCTCCAGGGGGCGCAGGTTGCGCCCAGTATCGACCGCCGGCGCGGTGCGCAACTGTTGGTCCAGCTGGTCGATCTGGTTGCGGAGGTCGTTGTTCTCCTCGATCAACCGGGCCAGCTCGGCCTCAACAAGGTCGAGGAAGGCGTCCACCTCGTCCTCGTTGTAGCCCCGCTTGCCGATCGGCGGCTTACTGAACGCGACGTTATGAACGTCGGCGGGGGTCAACGGCATCGGATCACCTCACGCACTCCTTGACGGCTTGAGCACCTGCTGGGCACATCACTGCTTCTTATATCACTGCGCGTCAATGCTCCGGGGCGCCCGCCCCCACAAACCGGCAGTCGATGCTATCTCGGATGCACCAGCGGCATCAGGACCAAGACTACGAGCACTAGAACCATAATGGACAGGTCTAGCCCCACGCCCCCGATCCGGATAGGTTTAACCACCCGGCGCAACGCCCGGACCGGAGGGTCAGTCATGGTATAGATCGACTCCAAGACGATCGCGACCCCCCCGACCGGCTGCCAGCTCCGCGCGAACGAGCGAACGAGCTCGACCACGATACGCGCGGTGAGCAGCAGCCAGAAGAAGAACAACAGGTAGTACACGACGTACCGAGCCACTTCCACCTTTCACACTTTGCCACCGATAGGCGGGCGTTGGCGAGCCGGGGTCCGCTAGCGGACCGGCCGACCCTCAGCGATGCGGCGCCGGTCCTCCGCGGACACCTCGACATCAGGCGGGGAGAGCAGGAACACCTTATGGGTCACCTTGTCGATCGAGCCACGCAGCGCGAACGCCAGCCCAGCGGCGAAGTCCACCAGTCGCTTGGCGTCCCGGTCCTCCATCGCGGTCAGATTCATGATCACCGGATTGCCCTCGCGATAGCGTTCCCCGATCGGCCTAGCCTCGTTGTAGCTGTGCGGCTGCAGCGTCACGATCCGCGCCAGCGGATGGGCCGCATCGCGCGCGGGCGTGGCGTACCGTGATGCCGATGGGAACAGTGGTGAGGCGCTCGGCCGGTATGAGGCTGGCCCGCTCTCGCCACACGAGGCGTCAGCGTTCGCTGTGGTGATCGCGAGCGAGCCCCGCACCGGGGCGTCGGCACCCCACGACGTCCCGGTCTGTGACATCGCAGTCGGGGACATCGCGGTCCGGGAACTCAGGACCCGGGAACTGGAAGCGTGAGAGGAGGTACGGGCGGCATGGTGCATCCGGGCGGCCGACTGATGCCCTGCCGATACCGGCACGCTATCGTCGTCGCCGTCAAAGTCCGCCCGGTAGGCTTTCGCGCGGGCGAACTCCGGGTTAGGGGCGCGGCGCGCGTGGCGTGGCTGGTGTTCGGTGACGTCCGCCGCGTCGAACTCCCGGGCCCCGGCCTCGCTGGTGCCGAACTCACCAGCGTCGAACTCCTCGGGGTCGAACTCCTCGGCGGGGACCATGCCGAAGTAAGCCTTCAGCCTGTGCAGCGCGCTCATCCGTCTCGCCTTAGCCTTTCGTCCCGGACCCCGACACAACGCCCGCCGAGCCCGGCTCCTGCGCCCCGCAGACCCTCGGACACGATCACTTCGAGGTTAACGGCCGGGCACCCAGCAGCGCGGTTCCGACACGCACGCACGTCGAGCCGTACGCGATGGCTTGTTCCAGGTCACCGCTCATGCCAGCGGAGAGCTCACGGGCCCCGGGATGTGAGCGGCGGATCCGGTCGGCGATGTCTCTGAGCGCGGCGAAGGCGGTTCTGGGGTCGAGGCGCAGCGGGGCCACCGCCATCACGCCCTCAAAGCGCAGGCCCGGCGCCGCCGCTACCCGATCAGCCAGCGCCTCGAGTCCGGAGGCTGGACAGCCACCACGCGCCGGATCACCGTCCAGGCTGACCTGAAGGAGCACTCCCAGCGGGGTGTGGCGCTGCCCTGCCCGCTGAGCGGAGCGGACCGCGCGGTCCAGGGCATCGGCCAGCCGGAGCGAGTCCACTGACTGCACCTGCACCGCCCACCGGGCCACCGAGGGGGCCTTGTTGCGCTGCACCCGGCCGACCATGTGCCAGCGCACGCCCGCCCCCGGGCGGAGCGCGGCCACCTCAGCCACCTTGGCCACGGCCTCGCCGTCGCGGGCCTCCGCCGCGTCGAGCTGGCCGAGATCCGCCAGCAGCGCCACGTCTCGCGCCGGGACTGTCTTGGTGACGGGAAGCAGGCGTACCTGGGCGGGATCTCGCCCGGCGGCGGCGCACGCGTCGGCGATCCTGCCAAGGACTTTCGCCCGGGCCGCGTCAAGCACCCCCCGGCGGGCCCGCTCGTGCGCCCCGTTCACGTCTCGAGCCAGATTAGCGCGGCCAGACGGCCGGTGACACCATCGCGACGGTAGCTGTAGAGGGCCGGGTCCTCGATGGTGCACCGCGGGTCGACGCCGACCCGGCTCAGGAGATCGTCGCCGTGGTGCACGCTGGCCGGGCGGGGTCCCGGGCCGGGGTGCTGCCCGCCACCCTGGAGGCGATGCGCTGTCTTGGCGCGCGCCCCGAGAGGGTGGAGGCGCTACTCGGGCCCGC
>DASTBN010000461.1:0-5143 GCA_035712045.1 Pseudonocardiaceae bacterium | reverse complement strand
GGTTCCGAGTCATCGACAAAACGGTGGCGCTGCTGGAGCGGCTCGCCGCGGAGCGCCCCGTTGTCATCGTCTTCGAGGATCTGCATTGGGCCGATCCGTCCACACTGCGTGCTATCCGCGCTATCAGCCGGGCGCTGTCCCGGCTACCGGTGGCATTGCTTAGCACACTGCGGCCCTTCCCGGAGCGCCCCGAGCTGGTCCGGGCGATCGACGAACTTCTTCGACGCGGCGCGACACAGCTGACGCTGAGGGCGCTGGACGACCCGGCGGTCAGCGCGCTGGCCGAAGCGGTAGCCGACGCGCCACCTGGCGCGACACTGTCCGGACAGCTGTCCTGGGCGGCTGGGAACCCCCTGTTCGTGATTGAGCTGGTGAAAGCGCTCAGCGAGCAGGGCAGCCTGGCTGTGCGCGAGGGGCGGGCCGATGTCTGCGACCTCTCGCTACCGCGGACACTGCCGCTGACCATCCTGCGGCGAATGAGCTTTCTGCCACCGGAGACGCTGGAGCTCCTCAAGGTAGCCGCCGTACTCGGCCGAGTGTTCTCGGTCGCTGAGCTCGCCGCAGTCACCGCGCGCAACCAGATCGAGCTGTTGCCCGCCCTTAAGGCAGCCCTGCGGGCGGGCTTGCTGGAAGACTCTCCGGCAGGGTTGGCGTTCCGCCATGAACTCATGCGCGAAGCCTTATACCACGATCTCGCGGTGCCCCTTCGGCAAGCCTTCCACCGGGAGGCAGCCAGGGCCTTGACCGTCGCCGGGATCCCGGCTGTACGGCTGGCCGAACACCTGTTTCTCGGGGCCTGCACCTCAGACCCCGAATCGATCCAGTGGCTACGCCGGGCAGCCGCTCAGGCCGCTCCCCGCTCCCCCGCGGTCGCGGTCAAGCTGTGCCAGCGGGCCTTCGAACTCACGCTGACCGACGATCCGGATCGCAATGCGGTGGCAGCGGAGCTGGCACCATTGCTGCTGCAGACCGGCCGGTCCGAGGAAGCCGAGCGGGTCGCCCGGGAGGTGCTAGCTCGCGGACCAACGGTGGCCATCGAGGTCGCGCTGCGGCGGGCCCTCGGGGAGCTGCTGTGGTCGGCCGGGTGGCGCAACGCTGCCATCGCCGAGCTGGAAGCCGCCGCGCGAGTGCCCGGCGCGTCGGACCGGGACCGGGCCGGCTCGTTGGCTCTAGCCGCCAACATCAGGGTCTTCATCGGCGACCCGCAAGGGGCCGCCGCCCAGGCACGGCAGGCGCAGACATTGCGCCCCGGTGACGAGTTCGTGAGCTGCCTCGCGGCGCAGACCCTGGCCTTGGCCGCGCAAGCACGGGGCGGGATCGTGGATGCGGTGGAACTAGCGCAACGGGCCGTCGAGATCGCCGCGCGTAGCCGAGACCCCCGAGTGGGTCACCTCCACCCCCACCTCCATCTCGGGTTGGTGCTCCTGGACGTGGACCGCAGGGATGACGCCCTGGCGGCCATTCAGCTAGGCCTGAGCCTGAGTGAGGAACGGGGCCACCTTTTGTGGCTGCCCCTCCACCACGCGGTGCTGGCCCTCTTCCGAGCGGTGGGCGGGGAGTTGGCTGACGCGCTCGCCGAGGTGGAAGCCGGCCTGATGCTCACCGACGAGATCGGTACCCGCCTGCATTCGCCTCTGCTGCGTGGCACAGCCGGCTTGGTCACCCTCCACCAGGGCGATCTCGTGGCCGCCCAGGCTCACCTGGTAGAGGCAAGCGAGGAGTGCACGGCGTCAGCGAACGCGGATTTTCAGCTCGCCGCTCCTGTCGGTGATACCACCCGGAAGGGGATCCGCTGGCCCAAGGAATGGGGCCAGTGGGTCCTGGCCATGGTCTTCGAGGCCCAGGGGCAGACCGGTCAGGCGTGGGAGCTGATGGAGGAGGCCTGGCAGAGCGCCGCTCCGTTGCGCTTCAGCCTCTCCTACCGGTTCCTGGGGCCCGACCTGATCCGGCTCGCCGCTGCGGCTGGAGACCGTGAGCGGGCAGCGGCCGTGGCGCGGGAGGTAGCCGATGGTGCCCCGCGCGCCGCCTCGCTGGGAGCAACCGCTGCGGTGCTGCGCTGCCAGGGCTTGGTGCGGGACGATCCCGCCATGCTGCTGGCGGCGGTGCAGACCTACCGCCAGTTACCTCCGACCCTTGAGCTTGCGCTGACCTGTGAGGATGCGGGCGCTGCGTTGTGCCGCACCGGCCGGGTGGCCGAGGCGGCCCCTGTTCTCGACGAGGCCCTGGACTTCTACCTGCGCAACGGCGCGCGGCGCAGGGCGGCCCGGGTGGAAGCGGCTTTGCGGCCCCTCGGTGTGCGGCGGGGGCGCGTCGGACGGGCGCGCCGGAAGACGGTGGGCTGGGCCAGCCTGACCGCTAGCGAGCTGGACGTCGCCCGGCTGGCCGCTCAGGGCCTGACGAATCGCCAGATCGGAGACCGGCTGTTCATCTCCCGTCGCACAGCGGAGACCCATCTGGCCCATGTATTCGCCAAGTTGGAGATCAACAGCCGGGCCCAGCTGGCCGCTGAGGTCGCCCGCCGGGAGTCGACGCCGTGAGCCCCTGATCATCGCAGGGTCTGGCAGCCGACCGGTTCCACCGAGGGCACCCGGTCCGAAATCGCACCAGGAACCGCCGTCCTCCTCTGGTGTGCACCTCATAGCTGGCGGTGTGCTCACGGGCGGTCCCACAGCCCACGGGCAGGGTGAGTACGGCTTCGGCCTCACTGATCGTCCATGGCCGCGCTACGGTCCTGGCGATGTCGTGACCGTGAATGATCTGCTCACCGATGAGCAAGCCGATAGCGTCGCGCAGGCTCAGTGGTGGCGCCCGCTGGCCGTACCAGCCGACGGACACCAGCTCATCAGCGGGCGAGTGGGCGGTGGCCGCCAGAAACGCGTGCATCGCGTCCAGCATGAGAATGGCCAGGGCAGCCGGATGACGTTCGAGGACCGGCTCGCGCTCGGACACTCCATCCGCCGCCTGGGTGAACCCTCGCAACGTGAGCACCAGGTGGACGCCAACATCCCCGATGGTCCACCGTTGAGATTCCCGCATTGTCAACTCACCGCTCGGGATCGAGCTCAGCAGCCCGGCGGTTCGGCCAGTGATCGTCTCCAGCGTGACTCGCGCTCGCGTCAGGTCGGTTCCCACCGTTGCTCCCCAGGTGCTCCTCAGGCTCCCGTCGCCTCGACGCTATGGCGGTCGGCTGACCTGAGGTATCCGTTAGATAACGGATACCTCAGGTCAGTGTTCCTAACCGGGTTCCTAGCTGGCGTTTAAGTCCAGACCGAGATCGAGCGCCGGGGCTGAGTGAGTGAGGGCGCCTACCGCGAGGTAGCGCACCCCCGTTTCGGCATAGGCCCGCGCGGAGTCCAGGGCCAGCCCGCCAGAGGCCTCCAGCTCGGTGAGCGACCCCGCCGCCCGGCGGACCGCTTCCGCGCACTGGGCGACGGTCATGTTGTCCAGCAGCACCAGTGACACCTTGGCGGCTAGCGCCTCGTCCAGTTCGTCGAGGGTGCCGACTTCCACCTCACACGGCAGCGCGGGCGCGTGCGCCCGGACGGCCGCGATGGCCGCGGTCACCGAACCAGCGGCTAGCACGTGATTGTCCTTGATCAGCACGGCGTCGCCGAGGCCCATCCGGTGGTTGACCCCGCCGCCGCAGCGCACCGCGTATTTCTGCAGCGTCCGCAACCCCGGGAGGGTCTTGCGTGAGTCCCGGATCGAGGCGCCGGTGCCGACTACCGCATCCACCCAGGCCGCCGTGGTAGTGGCCACCCCGGAGAGGTGACACAGCAGGTTGAGTGCGGTGCGCTCAGCCGTGAGCAACCCGGCCACCGGGGCGCGCAGGGCCAGCGCGATGTCACCGGCGGCAAGCTGGTCACCATCCTGGCGACGCGCGGTGATCTCGTATCCACCCGTGCCGAGAACCGCGTCGAGAACCGCGAAGAAGACCGGCAGGCCAGCCAGCGTGCCCGGCGCGCGCGGCGAAACCGCCGCCGTCGCGACAGCTGAGGCGGGCACGCAAGCCGCAGTGGTGGCATCCGGGCCGTAGCGCAGGTCCTCGTCCAGCGCCGTGCTGATGACCCGGTGAATGTCGTCCGCGTCCAGGCCCTCGGCGAGTGGCTCCGGCCTCACGCCACCCCTCCCACTGGCTTCGGCTGGGCTGGCACCGGGACGCCGGAGGCACCGAGTACCACGGTGACGCTGCGCCGCCAGCGGGCCAGGGCACGCGGGTGATCGGTACGGACGTGGCAGCCCCGGGTCTCGGTGCGCGCCATCGCGGCCGCGAGCACCGCAGCGGCAGCCAGAGTGAGCCCGGCGTCTTCGGCGACCCGCGGAGTGAGGATCGCCCGCCGCGTGGCTGCGTCCACAACCGCCTGGGCGAGGGCCAGCCCTGCGGCGTCGCGTCCGATGCCGACACGGGCGCTCATCGCGCGTTGCACCGCGTCCCGCTCAGCCACCATCCGCGCCTTGGCGAGCGGCCTCGGCGCACCAGGGCGTGGTGCGGTAATCAGGTCAGCGGCTACCGCCTCGGCGGCGCGGGTCCCCATCACCAGGCCTTCCAGCAGGCTGTTGGAACCTAGCCGGTTCGCGCCGTGCAGACCCGTCCGGGCTACCTCCCCCGCGGCGTAGAGCCCGGGCACCGTGGTCCGGCCGCGGGTGTCAGTGATCACGCCGCCGCAGTGGTAGTGGGCGGCCGGGATCACCGGGATCGGCGATCGTGCCGGGTCCACCCCGATCGCCTCGCAGGCCGCGTGCACCGTCGGGAACCGGCGGCGCAGCTCCCCGCCGCCGAGGTGGGTGGCGTCCAGCAGCACGTGGTCAGTACCCGTCATGGCCATCCGGCTGGTGATCGCGGCGGCCACGACGTCCCTCGGCGCCAGCGCACCCAGCGGATGCACGTTGGTCATCACCGCCTTCCCCGCAGTGTCGAGCAGAACCGCGCCAGCGCCACGCAGCGCCTCAGTGACCAGTGGCTGGCGGCCCCGGGCGCCCGGTCCGAGGTACAGCGCGGTCGGGTGGAACTGGACGAACTCAAGATCGGCGGTGGCCGCTCCGGCCCGCAGCGCCAGCGCCAGCCCGTCGCCGGTGGCCACTCCGGGGTTGGTGCTGGCCGCGTAGAGCTGGCCCAGGCCGCCGGTGGCGAGCAGCACTGCCC
>DASTBN010000460.1:0-3419 GCA_035712045.1 Pseudonocardiaceae bacterium | reverse complement strand
CCCGCTGGTTCGTGATCTGGTCGATGAGGTCGTGACGGTCGAGGAAGGCGCGCTGTGCACCGAGATGCTCGACCTCTATCAGTCCGATGGGATCATCGCCGAGCCTGCCGGGGCATTGGCCAGCGCCGCGGCCCGCGCCTTAGCGCCGCGGATATCCAGAGAGCCGGTGGCCTGCGTGCTCTCCGGCGGCAACAACGACGTCAGCCGCTACCCCGAGGTGCTGGAGCGCTCGCTGCGGCATAAGGGCCTGCGCCATTACTTCCTGGTGACCTTCCCGCAACGCCCCGGCGCGCTGCGGCACTTCCTCGATGACGTGCTGCGTAAGGGCGAGGACATCATCGCCTTCGAATACGTCAAGAAGAACAACCGGGAGACCGGGCCCGCGCTGGTCGGCATCGAGCTGGAGCGCTCCGAGGATCTGGACAGCCTCCTGGAACGCATGAGCGACAGCCCGCTGGCTATCGACCGCATCCCGCCGGGATCACCGCTGTTCGGTTTCCTGTTGTGATCCCAGCGAGTGTGCCTCACGGGCCTCGCTCGCCATGAGCCAGGTGATCGGCCAGCAGGTCGGCCAGGTCCGGCTGGCTGGTCAGCAGCTCACCGATCACTTCCAGCGGATTTGTCGTAGAGCCGGTGCCCGGATGGCGTCCGGGCCGACGGGCGCAGCAGCCCGAGCTGCTCGTGCCCCGCCTGATTGCGGTGGCACAGCGGACGCTAAGTCCTGACGCCGCGTCAGGTTCAAGCCCGGCGGGGAAGCTGTCGGACGTAATTATCGTTATCGATTAGGTACTACCGAGAACCAATGGAGAGTGCTGTGGCCGCAGAGCAAACCCAGCCAGTGCGACGGGTCCTCGTGGTCGCCGCGCATCCCGACGATGTGGACTTCGGGTCCGCCGGCACCGTCGCCACCTGGACCGATGCGGGTATCGAGGTGTCCTACTGCATCGTGACCGACGGCGATGCCGGGGGTTTCGACCGTGACGTGCCGCGTTCAGCGATCGGCGGGATCCGCCAGGATGAGCAGCGCAAGGCGGCCGCGGTGCTGGGCGTCACGGACGTCGAGTTCCTCGGTTATCCCGATGGCCGACTGGAGGTGACTATCGCGCTTCGCCGGGACATCAGCCGGGCGATTCGCCGGACCCGCCCGGACCGGATCCTGGTCCAGCCCCCCACCCGCGACTTGAGCAGGGTGTACCGCAACCACCCCGACCATCTGGCCGCAGGGGAGGCCGCGATGTGCGCGATCTACCCCGACGCCCGCAATCCGTTCGCGCATCCTGAGCTCCTGGAGGAGGGCTGGGAAGCTCACACCGTGCCGGAAACCTGGGTGATGAGCCCCGGCAACGAGGCGGGCCACTACGTCGACATCACCGGCACCTTCGACCGCAAGATCGCCGCACTGCGGGCGCATGCCAGCCAGACGGCGCACATGACGGATCTGGAGGAGCGCATGCGGGACTGGGCCACCGTGCAGGCCCAGGCGGCGGGCTTCCCGGAGGGTCGGCTAGCGGAGGGTTACATCACGCTCGACACCCGCTGATCTGGCCGGGAGCGTCGCACCACTATGCGGGAAGGATCTTCCATGCTCATCGCACTCTCCATCACGCGACTTGGCGTGGGTGAAGACGTCAGCCTGCCGTGGCTCTGACCATCGTGGCGAAACGTCAGCCAGGATTGGGGCTGCTATCGGCCACGCGGCGGCGGGAAAGTTATCTGGGCTGAACTCGGCGTGCCGAGACGACGCCACGCCCGCACGCGTTTGGGCCCAGGGATCAAGCTAAGTCATAGCATTGCGACGGCGGCGATGACGATGAAGAGTGGCCAAAAGGCCAGCGCGAAGATCCCCAGAGCCAGACCCCACGCCGCCAATGTCCAGTTCGTGGCCTCGCCCCTGGTGGCAGCGGCCATACCCAAACCGCTGAACACCACAGCGAGAGCCCCCAACGCGAACCCAAGTAACGGTACTCAGCAGAATACCGCCCCCATGGTCCCGAGCACGAACCCGGCGGTGCCTGATCTGTTCGACGGCCAAACTGGCCTGACTGCGGCGGCGCTCGTGACCGTCCGATCATGGTACACTTGATCATGGCTTCGGCGTGTTCAGGGAGGCGCTGGTAGTCGTCGTCTAGCCGATGCAGCGGACCAGCCAGGACAAAGTCCACCCGACTACCCAACGTCGGGGCAGGACCTCGAAGGGCACTGTTGCGTCCACGGATCACTGTGAGCGGGCAGGCTGGGCTGATGCGCTGTCGCCCTGCCCGAGTGCTCGCGCCGAGGTCTGGTGTCGCCGGTTCCGATTCCCATCGGAGGTGATCACGGGATCTGGCGGTCACCTCGGCCGGGCACCCGACCTACCTGCGAGTGATCGAGGAACTGCTGCCCGCCGCGTGCCACCTCACCGAGCAGTACACGAATAACCCCTCGAAGCCGATCACGGGCGTCTGAGGGCCCGGTACGAGCTCGGCTCACAGCGATCTTCGCGAACTCGCACGCACCCTCTGATCAAGGCAGCGCAGCGGAAATCTCGTTTGCTGCCCGCCTACGCAACAGGGCCGTCTGGACGGCGCGAAGTTCGGTGATCGCAGCTACATCTAGAATTTCAGTAATACTTGAAACTTCGGCTAGTTCAGCGTACCTTCTATGGCAGACCGGCAGCGGCGGGAGACGACGAGGGTGGCCAGCGGAGATCCGTCGAACCGAGTCGATGAGCCGAGCATCGAAGGCAGGAAGGGCTCGCTATGAACTCGCAGGGCACCAAGATGCGAGCGTGCACCGGTAAATGGGCACACCAAAATAAGGGTAACGCCACCACCCACCTGTATCGACTCGTGTCCGCTGGGGCGCATCCCCACAGGTTGCACATCTACCACTGCCGCCACTGCGGCGCCTGGCATGTCGGACATTGGAACCAGCCCCGGCGACACCGATAAGCGATTAGTGCTCCACCATACCCGCGACCAGCGCGTAGTGTGAAACTCAGCAACCCGGCTCCACCGAACCCGGACGCACGGTTGCGAGCGGTCAGGATGCGGCGAGGGCAATGAGATTGGCCGGGGCACCACCGGGCACGAGGTCATGCGTAGCGCGTGCAGCTAGATGATCAGTCTGGTCCGCTGGGTGATCACGTTTGTCGCGACGCTTGTCCAGCTGATCAGGCAGTCGGCTTGTCACCATCGAAATCCATCCCCTGTGGGGTTTACCGCAATTCCTTCATCGCCTGCTGGATGCTTCGTGTTCACCTGCGAGATGCACCGTCCCCCTTGAAGTCGGTGTGCAAGAGAGACGTTACGGCTGTGGAAGCCGCTGTTAGGGAGCTAGCATGGCTATGTCATTCCGTGAGACTTGGATCCTCTCCTGCGAGGGCAACTTGCGCCAAGTGGCGCGGTTCACCGCTGAGGCATCGACTTTCTTTGCTCATC
>DASTBN010000459.1:0-7902 GCA_035712045.1 Pseudonocardiaceae bacterium | reverse complement strand
TCCCGGAGATTTTCCGCAGCGAACATGGGATTAACCTTACCCGCCCGGCCTCAGCCCAGCCTGGCACTGAACACGCCGCTGGCCGATGAAGACCCCATCAACCGGTCGATGACCGGCCGGGAGGACCAACACCGTCCGCGCGGGTCCATGCTCTCGACAAGGCTCCGGACATATGCCCTCAAGCCGCCACCCTTACGGCATGTTCGTCCACACCGGACGCGAAAGGCGGGAGAAGGGCCGACTCCCTGCCACTTTCAACGTATAGCGCACTGGGGGCCTTGCGGCAAGACCCGGGTCGTGCCGCAGAATCTCCGGCCGAAGCCAGAACCCGCGGAAATCAGGGATTCGCGACGTACGTGTGCTCGCGGGTGTGCGCCGCCGGAGTGCGCGGAGCAGCTGGCCGAAATGCGACCTCAGTGAATGGGTGGTTCATGTTTGACGTGATCATTGCCGGGGGCGGGCCGACCGGCTTGATGCTGGCCAGTGAGTTGCGGCTGCACGGCGTGCACACGCTCGTGCTGGAGAAGGAGGCGGAGCCGGCCGGGTATGTCCGTGCGCTGGGCCTGCACGTGCGCAGCATCGAGGTGATGGACCAGCGCGGTCTGCTGGAGCGGTTCCTCGCGCACGGCCGGCGGGTCGTGGCCGGCGGTTTCTTCGCCGGCATCACCAATGCCTGGCCTGAGCGGCTGGACACCGCGCATCCCTACGTCCTCGCCATCCCGCAAACCACCACCGATCGACTGCTGGCCGAGCGCGCCACCGAGCTCGGCGCCGAGATCCGGCGCGGCTGCGAGCTGGTCGGGCTGAGCCAGGACGACCACGGGGTGAGCGCCGAGCTGGCCGAGGGCACGCGGCTGCGCTCGCGCTACCTCGTCGGCTGCGACGGCGGCCGCAGCACGGTGCGCAAGCTGCTCGGCGTCGGCTTCCCCGGCGAGCCCACCAGGGTTGAGACGCTGCTGGGCGAGATGGAGGTGGCCGTGCCGCCGGAGACTCTGGCCGCCGTGGTGGCCGAGGTCCGCAAGACCCAGTTGCGGTTCGGCGCCGGGCCTTTCGGGGACGGGGTGTACCGCGTCGTCGTGCCCGCCGAGGAAGTGGCCGCAGACCGCTCGGTCCCGCCGACCCTCGAGGAGTTCAAGCAGCAGCTGCGGGTGTTCGCCGGCACCGACTTCGGCGTGCACTCACCGCGCTGGCTCTCCCGCTTCGGCGACGCCACCCGGCTGGCCGAGCGCTACCGGACCGGCCGGGTGCTGCTGGCCGGCGACGCGGCGCACATCCACCCCCCGACCGGCGGTCAGGGGCTCAACCTCGGCATCCAGGACGCGGTCAACCTCGGCTGGAAACTGGCCGCCGAGGTCGGCGGCTGGGCCCCGGAGGGGCTGCTGGACAGCTACCACACCGAACGGCACCCGGTGGCCGCCGCCGTGCTGGACAACACCCGCGCACAGATGGAGCTGCTGTCCCCCGAGCCGGGTCCCCGGGCGGTGCGCCGGCTGCTGTCGGAGCTGATGGACTTCGAGGAGGTGAACCGGTACCTGATCGAGAAGATCACCGCGATCGGCATCCGCTACGACTTCGGCGAGGGACATGACCTGCTCGGCCGGCGGATGCGGGATATCGGGCTGAAGCGGGGGCGCCTCTACGGGCTGACGCACGGCGGCCGCGGGCTGCTGCTCGACCAGACCGGCCGACTTTCGGTGGCGGGGTGGGCGGATCGAGTCGACCACGTCGTCGACGTCAGCGAGGAACTGGACGCCCCCGCCGTGCTGCTGCGCCCGGACGGCCACGTGGCATGGGCCGGTGACGATCAGCAGGATCTGCTCAACCAGCTGCCCCGGTGGTTCGGCACCGCCGTCAACTGAGTCCGCGGGTGTGGCTGGAAGGGGTGTGACGCGATCGGTGCGGTACCGCACCGGCCCAGTCCCCCGGCCACAGACCTCCGGCCCGGACGTCGCCTAACCGGCCCCGGTCGCCCCGCCCACGCGACGACAAGATCAACGAGGCCCGCGCCTCAATCTGCGGTCACAGCAGCCACAGCCGGGTGCCGCGCCGTCTCCCCGTGTCCACCACAAGTTCTGATTTTGCCTGGCCAAGGGTTTCCGAGAACGGTCGATGGCTGCTTGCGCGGTGGCGGGGTCCCATCGATCGGGTTCGCGGCGGGCGGCCAGGGTCAGCAGTGCGCTACGGCTGGACGATCACGGCCTCAGCATCGCATAGACGGCCGACAGCCTCGGCTGTTACAAGGACGAGCGCGAACGCCTCTCGTTGACCTAGGTGCCGGGAGTCCGCGCCGAGGAGGGCCAAAGGATCGCCCGGCCTGCCAGGTTTAACCCAGCTGATGAGAGCGCGGAGGTCCGATGCCCGACACGATCTGTAGTCAGCTCGTCACTCCTTGACTCTGGTTTTCCCGAAGCCTACACTCTGTCACCGGTCGGGGACCGTGCCCATCGAGGGGGTCGTCTCATGCCGAATCCGTACACGTAAACCAAATTCGGGTTCGGGTCGTGCGTTCGCGGTCGGCCAGAGCCTCCCATCGCTGGCTTTGATGCCATCTGCCGCCGCTTCGCGACCGCTAGGTGGCTATTGGGATATCCACGGTAATTCGGCTCTGTGGGGTGCCGTGTCTGTCAGGAGAGCCGTAGCATGATGATTCGTCGGCTGTATTCGCACCGGATCCTGGTGGCGTTGCTGTTGAGCGCCGTTCTCGCGGTAGGCCTGCTGGCGATCCTGGTGATTCGCCAGCAGCGAGATCAGGCGAATGCCCAGATTTATCTCGAAGCGGGCGGCAATGTGGGGTCGAACCCCTTTGTTCCACTTGTGGTTCCACCATCGGGGCCGGGCGGGAACCCGGGCGGCGAAGACGCTTCCTTCCGGCAGGCCGCAGGCGCCGGCGCCGGGACAACATGCGATCCAGAGAAGCTCATCTCGTACCTCACTGGCGATCAGCAGGTCGGCGAGGCGTGGATACGCGCGCTCAATTACGATCGCACGCTGAGCTGGAGCGGTGGCGGCCGAATCGAGATCCAGCAGATCTCCGCCTACATCCGTGAGCTCACACCCCGTCTGCTCACCGATGACCTCCGGGTCACGAATTATCAGTTCACGAATGGGGTCGCGTTACCCGTACAGTCGGTTCTTGAGAAGGGCACCGCGGTGCTTGTCGACGCTAAGGGCACCGCCCGGGTCCGATGCGTCTCTGGTAACCCGCTGACTCCAATGATTCAGCTGAAAGTACCGCCGGTTTACCGGGGCACGCCTTGGCCGAGTTTTCAGGCCCAGCGGGTCGCCGCGACTCAACGTGCTCCGCAGTGCGGCGATAATGAGTTTTATGATGGTGCGAACTGTCGGCATAACGCGGCCTGCCCTCCCGGTGAGGATCACGGCGGTGACGGCCGATGCCATGTTCCGGCCGAGCCGGTCCCGCCGAGTAAAGACGGGGCCCCCGATGCGCAGGAATGGGGGGACAAGCCAGGGCGAGCGGTTCCGGTACGGCATCCGGATGAGCTTCCATCGCGAAATCAGCAAAATCATCCGGATGATCCCGCACGGCCTGAGACGCCTGTCACGCCGGAGCGCCCGGAGCGCCCCGGCAGGCCGGTGACGCCGGTGAAGCCGGAGCACCCGGACAAGCCCGTTATTCAGGAAACGCCGGAGTCCCCGGACAAGCCCCCAATACCGGACAAGCCCGAAAAACCGGGGAAGTCTGACACGCCTGCGGAACCGGATAAGCCGGGTAAGCCACAACGCCCGGAAAGGCCAACTCAGCCCGCTGAGTCGAGGAAACCGGACAAGGCCACACGGCCCCACACCTCGGGGCACGAGGTCAGCCCAGGATCACCGGATGATGATCCACTCGGCCAGAATCCAGAGCCAGAAGCCCCGAAGCGGCGCGCCGTCCAGTCGGCCCAGCCCGACAAGAACGCCCAGCCCGGCAAACCGGCCCAGCCCGATAAGACCGCTCGGGCCGACAAAGCTAATCAAACCGACGAATCGAGCGTACCGGATCAATCACCAGTTCCAGCGAAGGACAAGTCCGACCAATTGGGACATAACGCCTGACTGGACGCGCCCGCCGGAGTACGCGGGTATAGCACTATATCGGAAATCATGTAAGTCTACCCTTTCGAGGGGGCCTTGTTCACCTTCCGTTCAGCCAAGCGCAGGATTCTTGTAGGGTGCTCCACCACTGCGCTGGCGGCGAGAGTAGCGGCGAACACCACTGTGTAGTCGTCGCCCTGAGGACGGATGGGGTGCTCATCGGCGTCTGGGGTGACGGGTCGGCCTACCTGGACGGCTACTACGTCGCGTACGTGCCCCGGTGCGAGTGCGGCTGGACCGGGCCGTCGTTCAGCCCCACACCAAGCGGCTACGCCGCCTGTGAGCAGCTTTGGCGGGATAAGCACTTTCAGTCGTTCCTCCGCGCGGCCAACCCCGCTCCCGGCTGAAGGGGATGGTGTGCGTCACGCCCGCGTGACGCATGGAACTGCAACACTGGGGACCGTGGAATCGCCGACCCGGAACGGGGCGGCCGGCGTGGTGCTGGTCGGTGGCCGCTCATCCCGGATGGGCACCGCGAAGGCCGCGCTGGAGTGGCACGGCTCCACCCTGCTGGGCCGTACGCTGGGCGTACTCGCCCGTGCTCTCGATGGGCGCCTGCTGGTCGTGCGTTCCCCGGATCAGCCCCTGCCCTCGATCCCGCCCAGGGCGGAGGTGGTCGATGACCCCGCGCCGGGACTGGGCCCGCTGCAGGGCATCGCGGCCGGCCTGGCGGAGCTGGTCGGCCGGGCGCCTGCGGCGTTCATCTGCTCCACGGACCTGCCGTTCCTGCACCCTCTGTTCGTCACCCGGGTGATGAGCGCTCTCACCGACGGCTTTGACGCGGTGCTCCCGGTCGCCCGGGGTTACCCCCAGCCGCTCGCCGCCGCCTACCGGATCACCCTCGCGCCGCTGGCCGCAGAGCTCGTGGCGGCTGGTGATCTTCGCCCGCCGTCGCTGCTGCGGCGGTGCGCCACATTGGTCTTGGACGACGCCGCGCTGCTGCGCGACCCGGCGCTGGCGGACGCCGATCCGGGACTGGACTCGGTGGTCAATGTCAACTTCCCGCAGGAGTATCACGCGGCCCGCGACCGGGCGGCGCCGCGGGTCACCGTGGTCTGCCCGGAGTGTGGCGCAGCCCGCACGGTCCGGGCCGCGACGGCCTCCGAAGCCCGCCAGGCCGCGGCCGCCGCGGGTCTCGCCGTGGGCGGCCAGCTCGCCGCCGCCCTCAACGGTGTCCCGATCAGCGGCCATGGTGATATTCCCCTGGTCGGTGGGGACACCATCGCCTTCGCCTGCGCGGACGCGGGCGGGTGAACCCGATCGTGAACCGCCACGGTGATCACCCCTAGTGCTCGATAAGGCTGCGTCTAGGTACTTTTCAGGACTCGGGCTAGGTATTTTTACCGAAAGTGATCATCGGTATACAGGAAGTTGTTGTTGCAATCGCTACCCGGATGGCTTACTTTCGAGCTTGCTTGACCACGGGGAGTAAGGGGGGCTGGGGGCTCGGATCAGCATGGGGCTGCCACTGAGTGCCTGGATTGACGAGCCGATGGTGATATCGCCGCAGACGCCGGAATGAGCCAACAACTGCGGACGTCATGCCACGGGACATTTCCTGGCGAATCTCGGCCAATCGGCGGGCAAGCGCGTTCGACCGCGCGGGCTCAGGTGGCTGGAAAACGTTTATCGTGATCTGGTTCGGGCTTTTCCGCACGGCTCCTCCATTGGGTGAGAAAGGAGCGAAATGAGGGTCTCGGAAGTCTTCGCCATGGGGGGCGGCGGCGACGACGGATACAGGGGATATACCGGTGGCTTTGAGCGCTATCTTCCTTATGGTGGCGTTGACAAGCCCTGCGGGTACTACCCGGACACCGGCCGCTGGACCTACCGCTACGACAATGACTACCGGTGGGAGCCCTGCGGCTGTGGCTACGGCTACTCCCACAGCTTCGGGCTCCGCGGGATCGTCGGCTGACGCACGGCCCTGCCGGTCGTCATCGACGCCCGGCAGGCCGGGCCGGTGTGATCGACCGGTGTGATCTAAAAAGGGGGCTCTCCTGAGCTCATGAGGGGTCTCGTGAGCTCAGGCACGTGACCTGGCTGCTGGGGGTAGCCAGACTGGTCACTTTCTGTTACTGTCCGAGTACGGAAAGTTACCCGTTGCAATCGCCACGCGAATCACTTACTTTGTGATTGCTTGACCACGGGGAGTAAGGGGGCCAGCTCGGATCACCTAGGGGGGATGCTGCCGGGCGCAGCGGCGGGGGCCGCTGCCGCTGCGGCAACTGGGGGAGTTCGCTAAGACGCAGATCTGTGTCAATGCCTGGGGCGGGCATAATCTCGCGAAACCATACCTGGTGCTGTGCGTCGCGATCAGCATGGTCACTGATCGCTCTGCTGCGGTGGCATTGATTTCCCCACGTCGGTCTGGGTCTTTTTCCTTGCATGGCTCCGTCATCGGGCAGAAATGAGGAGCGATTATGAGGGTCTCGGAGATCTTCGCGACAGGTGGCCGCCCCCACGGCGGTGGCTACAGCGTCCCGGGGTACGACTGCAGCCGTAGCGACTGTGCTTACGGTCCATACTACCCCCTGTTCAAGGGCTACGACTACGGCCGGGACTACGGCGCCTACCCCTACTACTACAACGGCTACAACTACGGCGGCTACGCCTACGCTGGCCCGCACCGCACCCTCGGCCTGCTGTAGGCGGGGAACTCATCGGCGGTGGCCTTCTATCCCAGGCTGGGATGAGGCCACCGCCGTCGTCATATCGACCAATCGAAATACCCGGGCAACAGGCCCGAGTAGAGTCGAGGGCCGGGAACCGAGAGAGGGAGCGGCCGTGTGGGAAATGCTGCGGTCATTGGCGCGTCCGGCGCCGGTTAACGAGGGCCTGGTAGACGCGGCGCCAGCGGCGAATCTGCGGGAGGTTTTCCGTCGGTTCTGGCCCGACGCCCGGCCGTTCTGGCGGTGGCTGTGGCTGAGCCTGGTACTGATCATCGTGACGCCCGTGGTGGATACCGCGGCGATCCTGCTCTTCAAGGAGCTGGTCGACCGGGTGCTGGCGCCCAAGGACTTCTCCGCCTTCCCCCCGGTCGCCGCGGCGTTCATCGGCATCACCCTCGTGGTGGGAGCCCTGGGTTTTCTCGGGACGTATCTGGGGGCGTGGGTCGGGGAGAATTTCCTGCATCGCATGCGCACCCGGGTGTTCGCCCATCTGCACACCTTGTCGGTGAGCTTTTTCGACCGCCGCCCCCTGGGAGATCTGCTCTCCCGGCTGACCGGTGACGTCGGCGCGATCGAGAGCGTGGTGCTCTCCGGGGTCATCGGGCTGGCCGCGAACGGGCTGAAGATCGTGGTGTTCGCCACGGTGCTGTTCTTCCTGGACTGGCGCCTGGCGGCCGCATCGATGGTCGCCATCCCGGTGTTCTGGGCGGCGGCCCGGCTCTTCGCACGGCGGATCAAGGTCGCCTCCCGGGAGGTCCGCCGGCGGGCCGGGTCGATCGGCGTGGTCGCGGAGGAGAGCCTGGGCAACGCCACGCTGATCCAGGCCTACGGCCGCGAGGCCGCCGAGCTGGACCGCTTCGCCGCGCAGAGCATGGGCAGTGTGCAGGCCGGCCTGGCCGCCACCCGGCTGGGCGCGCTGTTCTCCCCGCTGGTGGACCTGGTCCACGTGCTCGGGGTGCTGACCATCCTCGGGGTGGGCATCTGGGAGCTCCAGGCGGGGAACATCACCCTCGGCGGGCTGCTGGCTTTCCTGGTGTTCCTGTCCCAGCTGTACCAGCCCGTGCAAGGCCTGGGTTCGCTGTCCACGTCCCTGTTCGCCGCGGCTGCGGCCGCCGAGCGGATCATCGAACTGCTC
>DASTBN010000458.1:0-3713 GCA_035712045.1 Pseudonocardiaceae bacterium | reverse complement strand
TGGTCGGCAAGACCAACATGGACCAGTTTGCCACCGGCCTGACTGGGGCCAGCTCGCCCTACGGCGGCTGCCGGAGCGTGTTCGGGAACGGCCTGATCGCCGGTGGCTCTAGTTCCGGCTCGGCCGTCGCGGTCGCGGCTGGCCTGGTGTCCTTCGCACTGGGCACAGACACCGCCGGTTCCGGGCGTGTCCCGGCCGCGCTGAACGGGATCGTGGGCTGTAAACCAACCCGAGGCCTCATCAGTACCGCCGGTATGGTGCCAGCCTGTCGATCGCTGGACTGCGTGAGCGTCTTCACCACCGACGTGACCGACGCCGCCATAGTGCTGGATGTGCTCCAGGGATTCGATCCAGAGGACCCTTGGTCACGACCGGTGGGGGGTGCGGCGAGCCAGAATTCACATCGCCCCTCACCGGCCCTCGTCCCAGCCAAGCTGGACTTCGACGGTGACGCCGCGATGCGGGAGGCCTTCGACGCCGCCACAGCCCGCGCCGGTGAGTGTCTCGGTGGGGTGATACCGATCGCGATCGACCCGCTGCTGGAAGCGGGTGAGCTGCTATACCAGGGACCGTGGGTGGCTGAACGGCTGGCCGAGTTGGAAGAGTTCTTCGCCCTCCATCCGGATGACGTCCTGCCCGCGACCCGCGCGCGGATCGAGAGCGGCCGACGCTTCAGCGCGGTGGACACTTTCCGGGCCGGGCACCGGCTGCGGGAGTTGCGGCGCTGGACCGAGCGGCTCTGGCAACACGCCGAGCTGCTGATCATGCCCACGGTACCGACCACGTTCACCATCAATGACGCCGCCGAGGACCCCGTGCGGTGCAGCACGGTGCTCGGGCGCTTCACCCAGTTCGTCAACCTGCTCGATCTCGCCGCGCTCACCGTGCCCGCCGGAGCGACCGCCGACGGGCGCCCGGCCAGCGTCACATTGATCGGCCCCGCCTTCTCGGAGCCGCTGCTGCTCACCGCCGCGACCCGGCTTGCCGAACCCATCGGAGGACGATCATGACCCGGATCCTTACCCGCATCGCCACCATCGGAGGGGTCGCCGCCGACCCGTATCCCTGGCCCTACGACGACAGCGTCCAGACCGACCGGGTCGCGCTGATCTGCATCGACTGGCAGGTCGACTTCTGCGGCCCCGGTGGCTATGTCGATCGGATGGGCTACGACATCGGGCTGACCCGGGCCGGGCTGCCGGGCGCGGCCCGGATGCTGGCCCACGCCCGGGCCACCGGCATGCTGGTGATCCACACCCGGGAGGGCCACTCCCCCGACTTGTCCGACCTGCCCGCCAATAAGCGGTGGCGTTCAGCGCGGATCGGCGCGGAAATCGGCGGCCCTGGCCCGCAGGGCCGGATCCTGGTCCGGGGCGAGCCGGGCTGGGAAATCGTGCCGGAGGTGGCGCCGCTGCCGGGCGAAGTGCTGATCGACAAGCCGGGTAAGGGCGCCTTCTACGCCACCCAGCTCGACCTCGTGCTGCGCACTAAGGGCATCACGCACATCGTGCTGACCGGGATCACCACCGACGTGTGCGTGCACACCACCATGCGCGAGGCCAATGACCGGGGGTATGAGTGCCTGATCCTCTCCGACTGCACCGGCGCCACCGAGCTGGGCAACCACACCGCCGCACTGCGGATGGTGACCATGCAGGGCGGGGTGTTCGGCTGTGTGGCCAGCTGCGCGGCGGTCCTGGCCGCCACCAGCGCGGGAGGGCACCATGGCGGCTAACCAGCTCCTCGTGCCCGCCGATCCCGGCCCCTATCGTTTCGATCCGGCCCGCACCGCCCTGATGATCATCGATATGCAACGCGACTTCGTCGAGCCGGGCGGGTTCGGCGAGACGCTGGGCAATGACGTGAGCCTGCTCCGCGCGGTGATCCCGCCGCTGCGGCGGGTGCTGGCGGCAACCCGGGCGGCCGGGATCACCGTCATCCACACCCGTGAAGGCCACCGGCCCGACCTGGGCGACTGCCCACCGGCCAAGCGCCAGCGCGGCAATCCGACGCTGCGGATCGGCGACACCGGCCCCAAGGGCCGGATCCTGATCCGCGGCGAATACGGCCACGACATCATCGACGAGCTCGCGCCCCGCCCCGGCGAGGCTGTCATCGACAAACCCGGCAAGGGCTCGTTCCACGCCACTGACCTGCAGGACCTGCTCCAGGCCAGCGGCGTCACGAGCCTCGTCGTGACCGGGGTCACCACTGAGGTGTGCGTGCACACCACGGTCCGGGAAGCCAACGACCGCGGCTACGAGTGCCTGGTGCTCTCTGACTGCGTGGGTTCCTACTTCCCGGAGTTCCAGCGCGCCGGGCTGGCGATGATCGCCGCCCAGGGCGGCATCTTCGGCTGGGTCGCCCCCTCAGCGGCCTACCTCGGCGCGCTGAGCGCGCTGGTCAGAGTGTCCACCGGGGCCTCCACTGGTGACGAACGGAGTTGATCGCCATGAGCGTCCGTGCCAAGACCAACGGAACCCCGCTGCCCTGGTGGGTCAGCGGCGATCTCAACGCGGCGTTCGGCCTCGGATTCAATGTGCTGGTCAACGTGCTGGTGCTGAGCTCGCTGTGCGTCGGGGTGGTGCGGATCCCGCAAGCCGACGTGTTCGGGATCATCCTGCCCGCCCTCGGGATCCAGCTGCTGATCGGCAACGGGTACTACACTTTCCTGGCACGCCGGCTGGCCCGCCGGGAGAACCGCGCCGACGTGTGCGCGATGCCGTACGGCCCGAGCGTGCCGCACATGTTCATCGTCACCTTCGTGATCATGTTGCCGATCTACCTGAGTACCAAGGATCCGATCCGGGCCTGGGAGGCCGGGCTGGCCTGGTCGTTCATCATCGGGCTGATCGTGCTGATCGGCGCGTTCGTCGGGCCCTACATCCGCCGGTTCACCCCGAGGGCGGCGCTGCTCGGGACCCTCGCCGGGATCTCGATCGCCTTCATCTCGATGCGCCCCGCCGCGCAGATGTGGCAGGCGCTGTGGATCGCCCTGCCGGTTTTCATGATCATCATGATCGGTTTCTTCACCGGCCGCAAGCTCCCGGGTGGCATCCCGATCGGGCTGGCTGCGTTGTGCCTGGGCACCGCGATCGGCTGGATCGGTGGCTACATGTCCGCCCCCGACGTGGTGACCGCGGCCAAGGACGTCGCCATTGGCCTGCCCACGGTCAACTTCCCGCTGCTGGCCAGCGGCCTGTCCGCAGTCGCGCCGCTGCTGGCCACCGCGATCCCGCTAGGCATCTACAACTTCTGTGAGGGCATGACCAACGTGGAGAGCGCCGCCGTCGCCGGGGACAGCTACAACCTGCGCAGCGTGCTGCTCGCCGATGGCACCGGCGCGGTGGTCGGCGCCGCGCTGGGCAGCCCGTTCCCGCCCGCCGTCTACATCGGCCATCCCGGCTGGAAGGAGGCGGGCGGGCGGACCTCGTACTCGCTGGCGTCCGGCGTGGTGATCGCGCTGATGTGCTTCCTGGGCCTGTTCGGGCTGCTCGGCGCGCTGATCCCGTTGCCGGCGATCGTGCCGATCCTGCTCTACATCGGGTTGCTGATCGGCGCGCAGGCCTTCGTCTCGGTGCCCAAGTCGCACGCGGTGGCGGTAGTGCTGGCGATCATCCCTAACGTCGCGGCCTGGGCGACCGGGCAGATCGACAACGTGCTGAACGCGGCCGGTACCAGCGCCGCTAAGGTCGGTACCGACGCGCTGGCCA
>DASTBN010000457.1:0-2341 GCA_035712045.1 Pseudonocardiaceae bacterium | reverse complement strand
AGTGCCGGAAGAGGGGTACATGAACACTCGGCCGGTCTGGTTGGCGAAGACCTTCTTCAGGCCATCGAACAGCGGCAGGGTGAGTTCCGGGAAGTCCGGTGCGCGGTGATCCTGCTGGGGGACGTTCATCGCGAGCCGCACCGCGTCGGGGACGTTGGTCGGGCCGGGAATGTATAAGTGCACGAGTCCGTTCGGCACGCGGGTCACCGCCCTGCGAGCTGCGGATACAGCGGGTAACGCCGGGCCAGCGCGCTGGTGCGCCCGGTCAGCGTGGCCCGTTTGGTGTCATCCAGGTCTCCGGTGAGCGCCTCGGCGATCACCTGGCCGATCTCGTGGAAGTCGGCTTCCTGAAAGCCCCGGGTGGCCAGCCCGGGAGCGCCGATCCGCAGCCCGGAGGCCACCGACGGGGGCCGAGGGTCGAAGGGCACCGCGTTGCGGTTGACGGTGATCCCCACCTCGGCTAGCCGATCTTCGGCTTCCTTGCCGTTCAGCGGGGATTCCCGGAGGTCAGCGAGCACCAGGTGGGTGTCCGTGCCGCCGGTGAGCACGTTAATGCCGCCTTTGATCATCTCTTCGGCCAGCGCCCGGGCGCCTGCTCGGGTGCGCCGCTGGCGCTCCCGGAACTCTTCCGTGCCGGCGATCTTCAGCGCCACCGCCTTGGCGGCGATCACGTGCATCAGGGGGCCGCCCTGCCAGCCCGGGAATGTCCGCGAATTGATCTTCTTGCGGAATTCCTCCTTGCAGAGGATCATCCCGCTGCGCGGCCCGCCTAGTGTCTTGTGGATCGTCGTGCTGACGACATGGGCGTGCGGGACCGGGTTGGGGTATTCGCCAGCGGCGACCAGCCCGGCGAAGTGCGCCATGTCGACGAAAAGGTACGCGCCCACCTCGTCGGCGATCGCCCGGAAGTGCGCGAAGTCCAGTTCCCGGGGGTAGGCGGACCAGCCAGCCAGGATCATCTTCGGCCGGTGCTCCTTCGCCAGCCGCTCCACCTCGTCCATGTCGATCAGCGAGGTTTCCTTGGTCACCCCGTAGGGCACCACGTTGTAGTACAGGCCGGAGAAGTTCAGCCGCATGCCGTGCGTGAGATGCCCGCCGTGGTCGAGCTTCATCCCCAGGAAGGTGTCGCCCGGCTCCATCAGGGTGCTGTAGACGATGGTGTTCGCCGATGCGCCCCCATTGGGCTGCACGTTGGCGTGCTCGGCACCGAAGAGCGCCTTGGCCCGGTCGATGGCCAGCTGCTCGGCGACGTCGACGTATTCGCACCCGCCGTAGTACCGCCGCCCCGGGTAGCCCTCGGCGTACTTGTTGGTGAGCACCGAGCCCTGGCAGTCCAGCACGGCCTGCGGCACGAAGTTCTCCGAGGCGATCATCTCCAGGGTGTTTTCCTGGCGCGCGAGCTCGTTCGCCAGCACCTCGGCGATCTCCGGGTCGACCTCGGAGACGGGCTTGGTGAAGAAGTCAGCGGGCAGAGCACTCATCGGTGAATCCTCGGCTCGTAGGAAGCGGACGTGACGGCTATGGCGCGGCGGCTCCGTCGGAGGTCGGCCCGGGGTGCCGCATCGCCAGGTACCGATTGATGCCGTGCTCATAGCCGCCAGAGGCCCGTGAACCTTGTGATCGACGGACCTCTCCGGGCAGCATATCGGCGCCGTCTCCAGATAGACAGCCCTGTCTCACGCGAAGGTTGCGCCGACAGCCACCCCAGGCGCGGTGCGGTAGGGTGCGTCGATGGTTACCCTCTGTGCGGTCGATTGCGGAGTCTTCGAGCGCGGAGCCTAGCAGGCATGGGAATTTGCTTGAAAGCGGCCAGCGCATGACTGTTTACCCGCTGACATAACTGGAAGATCTTGTAGATATTACTTGAATCGTCGGGCAGCTTCGCTGGAAATCTGAGACGGACGTCCAGCATGTTTCAACTGGCTCAGTATGTGTCCAGTAATAATCAAAGATCTCGTCATTTTCGAGGTCATTCAACATCTGCGGAATATCGTTGTCGTCAAGAATGAAGATCCTGAATTTTCGCGCTATTTTCTTTCCGCGGAGTGCGTCCAAGTAGTAGGCGGCGTCTCTCGGTCTCGAAACCAGCTAATCGGACTTCGTCGGTGTCGGGCCACGAACTCGTGATCAGCGAATACTCCGCCGAGTCAGCATAGTCGGCCGCTATGCGCGGACGGACGACCCTGTCTCACCATGCCGATCCCGCGCCACTGGTCACCTGGCACGAGTACCTCGCCGGGCAGGCCGCCCTTGCCTCCCGCGCTGGGCAGAACGCCGAAACGCACTGCGCCGAACGGGCGGATCTCGCCGGTTCCGTAACGGGCCCTGGCGGATCTCGATA
>DASTBN010000456.1:0-4658 GCA_035712045.1 Pseudonocardiaceae bacterium | reverse complement strand
ATCAGGAGGTGTGCTCGGGGCGGACTGGGCACGCCGAGGTCGTTCTCGTGGTGTTCGACCCAGCGCAGGTCTCCTACGCCCAGCTGCTGAAGGTCTTCTGGGAGGGGCATGACCCTACCCAGGGCATGCGCCAAGGTAACGATCGTGGCACCCAGTACCGCTCCGCGATCTACACCACCGACGCCGAGCAAGCCAGCGAGGCTGCGGCGAGCCGGTCGGCGTACCAGCGGGCGCTGACCGCCGCCGGTCGCGGCCAGATCACCACCGAGATCGCGCCCCTGCGCGAGTTCTACTACGCCGAGGACTACCACCAGCAGTATTTGAGTGATGCGAAAAACCCCAGCGGTTATTGCGGAATAGGTGGAACTGGCGTTTCTTGTCCGGTGAGTGCTGGCGTCGAGTTTGGCGATAGCTGAACGACCGGACCGGTGAGTCGCTCGCAGCGAGGTCGCCAGATCGTCTTCGACCACGGTGCCGTCCGGACGGTCGATTGGCACGGGACCGGGCGGCTACCGCCGGGTGCCGAGCTGCTCCGTCGGCTACTGGTCCCGCTCGGTTACCTGTGACCCGCGGCCCAACGGCGGGCTGGACCTCACCTTCGATGTTGGCAACGCCCAAGGCATCTTCCGCATGACCTCTCACCGGCCGGAAGGCCGGAAGCAGCTGCCGTTGGATTCGAGGCGAAGGGAACCCGAAGACAACGAGAAGTCAACAGGAGTAGTCGTTCTCCATCGTCGGATCACGCTGTTGCTTAGCGAAGGCTTTTCTTACACGGCGATGTGATCAGCCAGTCAGCGCGCGCCGGTGATTGCTTCCTTTTTGCATACGAACCGGCTGCGGCCACTGGAGACTCATACGCGGAGCGAGGGACCGGCAGTGCCTATCGGGCGCCGGGAACCCCGACGGCTACTGTGGAATCGGGGGCGGGTGCGCTTCGCGGACTGGGAGCCCAGTCCGCGACACCACCCTCCGGCTCAGGCGGCCGCGAAGCGCAAGGCGTCGAGCTTGCGCCGGAGTTTCCGGAGAGCGCGGGTGCGTGTGGGCCCGAGGCTGCCGAGCGGGATATGGGCAATGGCCGCTAGCTCAGCGTAGGAGGGGGGCCGGTCAGAGAACAGTGCCCGGACCAGCGTCTGCTCCCGGGGATCCAGCTCAGCGACGAGAGCGTGCAGCATCCGCGCGGTGTCGCCACTGATCACCTGTTGTTCCGGGCTGTCGGCGGGGTCGGCCACAGTGTCCATCATCACCTCGTCGCGGGTAGCGGTCCGGGCGGCGGCGCGCAGTATGGACAGGCATTCATTGCTCGCGGTGGTAGCCAGCCACGGGCCGAGAAGTTCCGGGAACCGGATTCGGTGACAGTTCTCTATCAGGCGCAGCCAGGTCATTTGCACCGCGTCGTGCGCGTCCGCGTCTTGCAGTCGGAACCGGCGCACCTTCGCCGCGACCAGACCCTGATAGCGCCGCATGATCTCCTCCCACGCGGCCTGGTCACCGTCACCGGCCAGCCGCAGCAGCTCAGTGACACTCAGGGACCCCTTCGATGCTTCGCCGCGGTCGGTGGACATCTCCTCGCTCCCTGGCAGGCCGGGTGGGTGGGCCATGCCAGAGTGCGCGATGCGGCGGCGCGCGGACGATCGAGCAAACCCCCTGGCGGGCGAGGCGCACCCCCGTTTATCAGTGGGGGAAAACCCGCTGTCCGCCTCGCTGGCTGAGGGCCGGGGATAAGACCCGCCTGGCGGCGGGCTTGTGCGCGCCAGGCGGGCCGGGGAGGGACTTCAGGTAACGTCCCGTTAACCTGGGACCTTCTCAGCCACTGGTGCTTCGCGCAAGCCCCGTCCCGGCGCCGCCGGGCCTAGCGGGCGATCTCGGCCCACACGGTGTTGCCGTCGGGTGCCTCGTCGACCCCCCAGGCGGTAGTCAGGCTCTCTACGAGCTCCAGCCCCCGCCCGCGTACCTGCCCCAGTGGATCCGTCGATCGCCGCAGCGGTCCGGGGAACCCGACCGGGGAGGCATCCCGCACGGACACCCGCAGCCCGCGCGGGCCCCGCTCGAGCGTCAGCCCGACGCCGGTACCGGCATGTTCCACCGCGTTGGACACCAGCTCGCCCACCACAAACTCGGCGGTGCTCACCACATCGGCCTCTACCTGCCATTTCGGGCACATCTCGCGGACCAGCCGACGGGCCGACGCGGGTGCTCCAGCCTCGCAGGGCAGCTCGACCCGCACCCGCACCACCACGGGCCGTGAGTCGATCGCGGCCTCGGCCTCCAGGCGCAGGTGGTACACCGGCACCAGGGCCGTCACCCGCCGGGCGCTCAGGGCCTGCGCCATCGCCGGGTCCGGTCTGCACAGCGCGAGCTTCGCCGACGGCCAGCCGCCACACTGGGTCAGGATCGCCGGGAACACCGTCACACACGATTCCCGGCCCACCCGGAGCCCGTCGAGATCGACCACGACCCGGCCGCGTTCTGTGAGCTCGGTCGCCAGCACTTCCCGCATCTCGAACGTGCTGCGCACGGTGAGCAACCCGCGCGGGTGGACGATGACCACCCGCTCGTGCCGGTGAACCGCGATGTCGAGCACCGAATCCATTGATCCACTCCATCGCCCCGAGTGCGGAGCGTGATCAGGCCTGTGCGCAAAGTTTACACACGGCGCAAGACTACCCGGAGGCGGAAAGGTCATCGTTGCCGATTTTCAGACAAAGGGGATCTCTCCTGGTCAAGGTTGCTTGACGTCCCATTTGACGGACATTGCGGAGCGTGTACGGTCGGTTCTCGCCTGTGACGGCCTTGGGGAGGAGTTCGAACAGTGACGTCTATGTTGCATGATCAGCGTGAGACCTTCAGGGCGGCGCCCGCCGCGCTCAGTGAGCCTGTGATCACCGCCACGGTGAGCTACCCGCAACCGGGCACGGCCGTGTGCCGGGTGACCGGCAGCATCGATCTGATCACAGCCCCGGTGCTCAGCGGGCGGCTGATCGAGACTATCCGTGGTGGCAGGCCGCATCTCATTATCGATCTTTCCCCGGTCGCGCTCCTCGACTCGATGGGTTTGCACGCGGTCCTGGACGTTCTCGATTCCTGCGAGATCGCCGGTCATCTCGCGCTCGTGATCGATTCGCGCTCGGGAATGATCACCCGGGCGGATATCAGCACGCTGAGTGAGATCGTCGACATTCATCACGATCTCGCCAGCGCGCTCCGCGTGTGCCTGCGCGCCCCGATTTCCGCTGGCGGGCGCCACCGGGCGAAGGACCCGTTCCAGCTTCACCTCTCCTGAGTGCCGCCGGGATCCGCCGGATAGCGGATGCCACACTCCGGGGCTGGTCGCTACGGTCGCAGCGCAGCGCACTCGCGTGGCGACAGGTGAAGGGGGCTGATGTGGTCACACAGGTGACGAAGGCGGACTGGCAGCAGGGCCTGGACGCGCTTCGCGAGGAGGTAAGCCGGGTCACGGCGCTGCTGCGATCCAGCCCGGATCCAGCGGCGCCGGCGGTGGGAACGTGGAACCTGGGCGAGGTCGCCCTGCACCTCGCCCAGTACTGGCTGATATTGACCAGTCTCGCGAGGCAAGACCTGTCCCGGGTGTACACGGAGCTGCCCGAGGTCGCTGGAGCGTCTGGCGGCCCGCTGCTCCGGAACATATGGGACCTCGCCGACATGACCGTTCGCGGGGTGAAGAGTGACCCCGAGCGTGATCTGGGTGCTCTCGCTGACCGCCTTGATGCGGAGGCGCAACGGTACTTCACTGACTGCGCCGGGGCGGACCCCGCTGCGCCATGCCCGTGGCTGGTCGAGGGCATCACCCTGCCGCTGTCGGCTTACACCTACCACTTGCTGAACGAAACCCTCATCCATGGGCGTGACATCGCGCTGGCGGCTGGCCGCAAGTGGCCGATCGAGCGCACGCATGCGGCCATGGCGCTGGGGCAGTTCGTCGTTCCGCTTTTCAAGACGGCTCCGCCGAGGACGTTCACCACCGCGGAGGCGGCCGGTGTGCGGGCCACTTACGACGTGCGCCTGCGGGGCGCGGGCAGCTTCTACTTCGTCTTCGATGACGGTGGCTTCAGCGTCGAGGAACCGTCGTACCGTACCGTGGACTGCCACATCTCAGCTGATCCGCTCGCCCTGCTCCTGGTGGCTTTTGGCCGCCAGAGCCAGTGGACAGCGATCGCCCAGACCAAGCTCATGGCCTGGGGTCGCAAGCCATGGCTGGGGCTCCAGCTGAGGAGCTTCCTCCGCAACCCCTGACATCAGGGACGGGGCAAACTCCCCAGCTTTCATACCCTCGTTAGCGGCTGACCGGCTGCGCCTCAGGCGCCCGGAACCGGTGGGGGCTGCCCCACGGCGGTGCCTTTCAGCCCCGCACCGCTAGTGCGTCGGCTGCGGGCCCGCCCGTAACGCTCATGAGCCGCCTGCTTGCTCACCCCGAGAGACTGGCCGATATCGGTCCAGGGCGCGCCGCGCGTGCGGGCCAGCCGCACCAGCCTCGCCCGCCACCGATCCACCACCCGGGCGAGTGACTCCACTGCGGTCAGGGCCTCCAGCACGGGTTCGATATGGCGCCGCTCGGCGTTCACGGTGCTGAGTTGCGGCATGTCGGTGGCGGTTTCAGGCGGGAGATACCGGCCGAAGCGCTCTGCGGCGTGCAGCGCTTC
>DASTBN010000455.1:0-6108 GCA_035712045.1 Pseudonocardiaceae bacterium | reverse complement strand
GAATGTCACGAAGTACCGGCCGCCCGGGCGGGCCAGTGCGTAGCGTAACCCGGTCTGCAGGGCGGCGCCTTGCCCGAGATTGATCGGGTGCCGGATCAGATGCGCGGCGGTGGTGACGATCTTCCTGGCGGATCCATCGGTACTGCCGTCGTCCACGCACACGATGTTGCTGAACGTGGTGCGCAGCTCGGTGACCACCCGCGCGACCATAGTGGCCTCGTTGTAGACCGGAACGATTACCCACGTTTCGTCCTCAGTCATCCGTGACTGCCGTCTCCCTGTCTTTTGGGGTCGCCATTGGCGCGGACGGCCCGAGCCTAACGGTTTCCGGTGAACCTCCGATCAGGGGAACCCCTATTTCGTCCCGGAACATTCCGTGATGTGAGGACGTCTGTATCTGGGCATTTCTATGACAAGGCAGCGTAAGTCTCGGGTTTGATTTCAGGTCACCTTCCGTCAACTCTTGAAATTGGTATAATGACTTTGCGCGTCTTCGCCGCTGCTTCAGGTCGGTGTGGGGAGCTGGCCACCCAGGCTGGTGTGCACACACCAGTGGGGCTGGGCTACGCGGTCGCTTGAGCTGTGACGATGTCGCGGGCCGGGTGGTCGCCTGACGCCTGTTCGCTGCGTGGCGTTAACCTCCGGCGGCACCGAGACCGCTACTTCGCTGGGACTGAGGAAGTTCATGCCGAGCAGCACAGTCCGTAGTCCGGACACAGTAACGACTGACGCGCCAGGAGAGCCGGTGTCGACACTGCTCCAGCGGGTGATCTTGCCCCGCCGGGCCGACCCGACGGCCGTCCGCGCGCTCTACGTCGACGAGCGGCCTCCCGCTGGCCAGCGGTCCTGGGCCACCCCCACCGCTGACTCTGGCGCCGGGGCCAGCCCGAATCCCCGCCGGATCAGCGCGCGCTCCCGCACCAGCGCGCTGATTCCCGCGCAGACCGAGGTTTCCTTCGCCGCGTACTTCAACGCGTTCCCCGCCAGCTACTGGCGGCGCTGGAGCACCTTGCGCGCGCTGAGCCTGCGGCTGGACGTCGAAGGCGCGGGCCGCGTTGACATCTACCGGTCCAAGCCGGACGCCACCCAGGTCCACGTGCACGGTGTCCTGGTTGATGGCGATGTCGACGGGATCCGGCGCCGGCAGCTGGAGATCGAGCTGGATCTCACCCCGTTCGAGGACGGCGGCTGGTACTGGTTCGACATCAGCACCGAGGACTCGGAGCTGATCGTGCACTCCGGCGGCTGGTACGCCCCGGACACCGCACCCGGCCGGGCGGCGGTCACGATCGGGATGCCCACGTTCAACCGCCCCACCGACTGTGTCGCCACGCTGCGCGCGATCGGCGAGGACGAGCTGGTCCGCTCGATCGTCACCGCCGTGATCATTCCCGACCAGGGCGTCAACAAGGTCAGGGACCAACCCGGCTTCGCCCAGGCCCACAACGTCCTCGGTGACCGGCTGCGGATCATCGACCAGCCCAACATCGGCGGCTCTGGCGGCTACGCCCGCGTCATGTACGAGGCCCTGGAGAACACCGACTGTGAGCAGATCCTCTACATGGACGACGACATCGTCCTGGAACCCGACTCCATCCTGCGGGCCGTCGCGTTCTCCCGCTACGCCCGCCACCCGATGCTGGTCGGCGGTCAGATGCTGCAATCCCAGGCCCGTTCCCGGCTGCACGCCTGGGGCGAGGTGCTCGACCGGCACCGGATGCGCTGGGACAAGGCCCCAGGCACCGAATACGACCACGACTTCGCCCGGCGCTCGCTGCGCGCCACCCCCTGGATGCACCGGCGCACCGACGTCGACTACAACGCCTGGTGGATGTGCCTGATCCCGCGCGCCGTCGCCGAGCACATCGGGCTGCCGCTGCCGCTATTCATCAAATGGGACGACGTCGAGTACGGGATCCGCGCCCGCGCCGCCGGTTACCCCACCGCCACCGTCCCCGGGGTGGGCATCTGGCACATGTCCTTCGCCGACAAGGACGACGCCACCGACTGGCAGGCCTACTTCCACTTGCGCAACCGCCTCGTCGGCGCCGCCCTGCACGGCCCCGAGACCCGGCCCACCGCCATGCTCGCCGACAGCTTCAAACACGCCCTGAAACACGCCCTGGCCATGGAGTACTCCACCCTGGCGCTGCAGGAGATGGCCATCCGGGACTTCCTGGCCGGGCCGGCGGCGCTGTTCGAGAAACTGCCCACTGCGCTCGGTGAGGTCCGGGCCCGCTGCGCGGAGTTCCCCGATGGCCAGGTGGTGGACTCCCAGGACCTCCCGCTGCCCGCCGGCGGGCGGCTAGAGGTCCAGCGCCTGCTCAAACCACCCACCAACCCCCTCACCATCGGCGCGACCCTGATCAAGCGTCTGGCCCACCAGCTGCGGCCGGTCGATGCCCGCGCGCAGCAGCGCCCGCAACTGTCACTGTCTCGCAACGACGCCCGCTGGTTCGTGCTTTCGGGGCTGGACGGTGTTACCGTCTCCACGGCGGATGGCCGTGGCGTCACCTACCGCAAGCGGGACCCTCAGGCGTTCCGCTCGATGCTGGCCCGCTCAGTGGCCCTGCATCGGGAACTCGCCCGAGAGTTCCCCCGGTTGCGGAAGTGTTACCGGGACGCCGCAACCCAGCTCACCGATCGCACGTCCTGGGGACGGGTGTTCTTCGACGCGTAACGCCGCAACGAAAGGCCTTAATGGATCACCAGGAGGTCGCGCTGCTTACCGCTGTGCAGCGCAGAATCGCGGTACCCCAGGTAGTCACCGCCGCCCGTGGCTTGTCGCATTTCGGCGAGCACGCCCTGGGCTGGCTGGCGCTGGGCGCCCTAGGGGCCCTCGTTGACCGGCGACGGCGACGGGAGTGGCTGGTCTCCGCGGCCGCTGTGGCCGCTGCGCACGGTGCCTCGATCGGGGTGAAACGGGTGGTCCGTCGGCCCCGCCCGGCCGATGAGTCCGTCACCGTGCTGGCCAGCACCCCGAGCCAGCTGTCCTTCCCGTCCTCGCACGCCGCATCCACGACCGCGGCGGCGATCCTCTACGGCGGCCTGCTGCGCCGCCGGCTCACCCCGCTGCTCGTGCCGCCGATGCTGATCAGCCGGCTGGTGCTGGGCGTGCACTACCCGACCGACGTTCTCGCGGGTTCCGCACTGGGCGCTGTCGTCGGCGCCGGGATCCGGCGGCTCCTTCGAGGCCAGAGCGCCAGTTCCCCGAAAGGACGGCGATGACCACCACCACACCGCGACAGACCGACACGGCCAGCCGCCCAGTCAACGTCGTCGCTGGGCTGATCCGCACGATGCGTCCCCGTCAGTGGGTGAAGAACGTTCTCGTGCTGGCGGCGCCCTTCGCTGGCGGGGTCATCTTCCACTGGCACATCCTCACCATGGTCGCGATCGCGTTCGCCGCGTTCTCCCTGGCCGCGTCCGGGGTGTACCTGGTCAATGACGTCCATGACGTCGAGGCCGACCGGGCGCACCCAGTCAAACGAAACCGGCCCATCGCCGCCGGTGTGGTGGCACCGCAGCTGGCGCTGACCGTGGCGGGAGTGCTGTTCGCGGCAGCGATCGTGGTGTCCCTGCTGGCCTCGACCGACCTGGCCATCGTCACGGGCGTCTACATCGCCGTGCAGCTGTCCTACTGCTTGTGGCTCAAGCACCAGCCCGTGGTGGATATCGCCATCGTGGCCTCTGGTTTCCTGCTGCGCGCTATCGCCGGCGGTGCCGCCGCCGCGATCGAGCTGTCGCAATGGTTCCTGCTCGTCGCGGCGTTCGGTTCACTGTTCATGGTGGCCGGCAAGCGCTACGCCGAGATCCGCCTCGCCGAGCGCACCGGCGCGAAGATCCGCAAATCCCTGGAGCGCTACACCCCCTCCTACCTTCGTTTCGTCTGGACGTCCTCAGCCACTGTCTTGATCATGACCTACGGCCTGTGGGCCTTCCAGCTCAGCCAGGCCAATCACTCCCGCTGGCCGGTCATTTCCCTGGTCCCGTTCGTGGTGGCTGTCCTGCGCTACGCCGTCGACGTCGACGGCGGCAACGCCGGCGAACCCGAAGAGATCGCCCTAGGCGACCGCGTGCTGCAGGTGCTAGGGGCCTGCCTGGTCGGCACCCTCGTCGCCGCTGTCTACCTCTAGGCCCGCCATCTCCAAGATCCGCTATGTTCAGGGGTCCCCAGGTTGGCATGATCGCCGTTTCGGTGTCAAAAGTGACAGAATCTGTCGTTCTCGGCACCGAAACGGCGATCATGACCTCGGACATCGCTCGGTGGAGCCAACATGGGTGCGGCGCCGGTCGTGGATCCGCACGTCCGGGGTTATCTCGTTTACCGGCTCGACCGCAGTCGGCCGGGCGGTCGGTGAGCTGGCCGACCGACACCTTAAGCGGGCCCACCTTGAGCTAGGCGGGAACTCCGCGCTGATCGTGCTGGAGGATGCCGATCTGGAGCGGGCCGTCAGCGCGGCCGCGTTTGTTCTTGCTCGGGCACCGGCTCCCGGTTCGGCGGCTCGGACGCGAACATCGATGCGTTCACCGAGACCCGCTGGATCACCGTCCGCGTCGGCATCGCCCGATACCCCGTCTGACCGCCTTACTGGCCGGGAGGCGCTCAGATCGGCAGGCGGCGGAAGATGGGGCGCGGGAGGTGGCGCAGGGCGGACATGACGTAGCGCATGGGAGCGGGCGCCCAGGCTTGCTCGAGGCCCTGCGCGACCGCACCCATGATTACTTCAGCGACCTGCTCGGGGGTGACTGATAGGGGAGCAGGCTTCATGCCAGCGGTCATTTTGGTGTGCACGAAACCGGGCCGGATCACGCAGACCTTCACCCCGGAGGGACGTAGTGCCTCGGTGAGGCCGGTGTAGAAGGCGTCCAGGCCGGCTTTGGTGGAGCCGTAGGCGAAGTTGGCCCGCCGGGGCCGCTCGGCGGCGGCGGAGGACAGCGCGACCAGCGTGCCGTGGCCCTGTCGTTGCAGGGCATCAGCCAGCAGCACCCCGACCGATACCGCTCCCACATAGTTGACCTGCGCGAGCTCGACGGCGCTGGCGTGGTCGGTCCAGGCTCGCTCCTGATCGCCGAGCAGCCCGAATGCCACCAGGGTGAGGTCGATGTCGCCGTCGGCGAACGCCTTTTCGATCGTTGCCGGGTGCGAGGCGACCTCGGCCGCGTCGAAGGGCAGCGTCACCACGGTGGCGCCCGCCTGGGTTAGCCGTTCGGCGGCGCGCTCCAGCCGCTCCGAGGGGCGGGCCGCGAGCACCACCCGCAGCGGGCGGCGGGCGGCGTAGCGCTGCGCGGTGGCCAGCGCGATCTCCGAGGTGCCGCCTAGCAGCAGCAGGGATTGGGGGTTGCCGACTGCGTCGATCACAGCTCAAGCCTCCTGGACAAATCGGACGCGAACACACCCGCCGGGTCGGCGGCGGCGCGGATCTTGCGCCACTCGTCGATCCGCGGGTACATGCGATTCAGGGTGGCCGCGCGGGTACGGGACTCCTTGGCCAGGTAAAGCCGCCCGCCCGCGTCGAGGACCTGCTCGTCGAGCCGGTCGCAGAACTCCGCCAGACCCGGGCGGATCGGGAAATCGACGGTGATCGTCCACCCGGGCTGGGGGAACGACAGCGGCGCACGGCTGGCCTCGCCGAAGCGTTTGAGGACGTTGAGAAACGACACGTGCCCGGAGCGCGCTATCTGCTCGACGACGCGGCGGAAGGTGTCTTCGGCACCGAAAGGCACCACGAACTGATACTGCAGGAATCCGCGCGAGCCATACGCCCGGTTCCACTCCCCGATCATATCCAGCGGGTGATAGAAGCTGGTCAGATTCTGGATCTCGCCCCGGCGGCGTTTCGGGGCCTTGCGGTACCAGGCCTCGCTCAGCAGGCCGAACGAGGCCTTGTTGGCCAGCCCGTTCGGCAGGATCTTGGGCGCGGTGAGCAGTTGCGGGGCGTCGAACGCGAGCGGGTCACGGCGCAGCTTCGGCGGCAGCTCGTCGCGGCGGGCCAGCGAGCCCCGGGTGAGCACCGCGCGGCCCAGCTTCGCGCCGGTGGAGATCGCGTCGAACCAGGCGGCGGAGTAGTCGTAATCGTCATCCGATCCGTCGGTGAGCAGCGCCAT
>DASTBN010000454.1:0-4879 GCA_035712045.1 Pseudonocardiaceae bacterium | reverse complement strand
GGCGAGATCATCGCTCACCTGGTGGCGCGGTGTGGTGTCGATCCGGACGCGGCCTGGCCGCGGGTCCGGGGAGTTCTCGATGGGCTCCTCACCGATCTGGCGGCGGACCCGGCGCTGGGCGCGGACGTCGCCGCCGACCGCGCCGCCCTGTTCGGGCCCACGCTGCCGATCAAAGCATTCGCCCGGATGCGGCTGGATCCCGCGGGTGGTGACCAGTACACGCAAGTTCGCAATCCGTTGTCGGCGGCTTAGCGTTGGCAGGTTCCTCCTGGGCACGGGTGAGCGGGGCGCTGCGGGAACTCGAGAGCGCCGAGCCGGTGTGCGCCTACCTCTACGACCTGGACTCGCTGGCCGCGAGGGTCACCGCGGTGCGGGACGCGCTCCCCAGGCGATGTGAGCTGTTCTACGCGATCAAGGCGAACTCTCACCCCGCCGTGCTGCTCGCGCTCACCGCCCGGGTTGACGGGTTCGAAGTCGCCTCGCTGGGGGAGATCGGCAAGGCGCGCGCCACCGGTGAGCCGAGGCTGATCTTCAGCGGCCCCGCCAAGACCGACCAGCAGATCGCCGCCGCGCTGGAAGCCGGCCTGACTCTGCTCAACGTGGAAAGCGTCCACGAGCTGCGCAGAGCCGGATTGATTGGCGCCAGGCTCGGGGTCCGGGTCCCGGTGGCGCTGCGGGTCAACCGGGGACGCGGGGAGCCGCCCGGGCAACTGCGGATGACCGGGGAGCCGACCCAATTCGGCATCGACGAGGCTCACCTGGCGGAGGCTGTCGAGATCGCCCGCGGACTTCCGTCGATCGTGCTGCGCGGTTTTCATCTGCACGCGGTGTCGAACAACCTCGACGCGCTGGCGCACGTGCGCTTCGTGGCCGAGGCCGTGGCGTGGTGCACCCGCCAGGCCGCCCAGCACCACATCCAGCTGGACGTCATCGACGTCGGCGGTGGTATCGGGGTGCCGTATACGGGAGGTGCCGCGTTCGACCTCGCGGGGTTCTCCGACGGGTTACGCGGGGTAGCCGCGCAGCTGCCCGGGGAGGCACGGCTGATCTTCGAGCTGGGCCGGTATCTCGTGGCTGAGGCTGGCTGGTACGCCGCCGAGGTCCTCGACCTCAAGTCCGCCCACGGGAGGCATTTCGCCGTGATCCGGGGCGGCACCCACCACTTCCGGCTGCCGGCCGCGTGGGGATACAGCCACCCGTTCGCGGTGTTACCGGTCGAACGGTGGCGATACCCATTCGCCCGCCCGGAACTGCGGGCGGCCCGCGTCACCGTGGCGGGTGAGCTGTGCACACCCCGTGACGTGCTGGCCAGGGAGGTCTGGGTGGAGCGGTTGCGCGTCGGTGACGTCCTGGCGTTCCCCTTCGCCGGAGCGTACGGCTGGGAGATCTCGCATCATGAGTTCCTCAGCCATCCCCACCCGGCTCAGCTCGTACTGCCTCACCAAGGGCGGCCCGCCATGACCCGCGGGTGAGCACGCCCGGTAACCTAGGCGCCCATCACCGCAAACGACCGCCGCTGGTCGGCGGCCATGGCGAGGAGGGGCACGTGTCGGCAGGTCAGATCGCCGCACTGGTTGCCGCCGGTGCGTTCGTCGTGCTGGTAGGGCTGCTGGCCGTGCCACTGATTAAGCTGGGCCGCACCCTGGATGAGGCGACCAAGGCGATCCGTAAGGCGAGCACGGAGGCCGATCCGTTGTTCACCGGCGCGAACACCACCGTCACTCATGTGAACTCCCAGCTGGCGCGGCTGGATGGGATCACCGCGAACGCGCAGGCGGTGAGCGGCAACGTGTCGGCGCTGAGTTCCCTGTTCACCGCCACCCTGGGTGGCCCGCTGGTCCGGCTGGCCGCGTTGTCCTATGGCGTGAGCAAGGCGATCCGTCGCCGCAAGCGCAAGGACGAGTCATCGGGCCGCCGGCCCAAAGGGCGCCGCGGTAAGGAGACGTCGTGAGACGGGTGCTCTGGTTCGGCCTGGGCATCGCCACCGGGGTGATGGCCAGCCGCAAGGCCCGTGCCAAAGCCCGTCAGCTGACTCCGGCCGGCGCGGCGGAGAACATCAGCGACGCGGTCCGGGAACTGGCCACGGCGATGGGCTCCTTCGGCGCCGACGTCCGGGCCGGGATGGTGGAGCGGGAAGCGCAGCTGCACGCCGCCGTCGCCGCTCGTACCGGCATCGACACCGCGCCACAGCGGTAACATATGCGCCGCCGGCGCGCCACCAATCCGCTTGACGAGGAAGACCCGTGCACACCCAGGAGATCCGCCAGCGGTTCCTGAACCATTTCCAGCGATCCGGGCACACGGTGGTGCCCAGCGCGTCCCTGCTGGTCGACGACCCGAACCTGCTGTTCGTCAACGCGGGCATGGTGCCGTTCAAGCCCTACTTCCTCGGCCAGGCGAGCCCCCCCTACAGCCGGGCCACCTCCATCCAGAAATGTGTGCGCACCCCGGACATCGACGAGGTCGGAAAAACCACCCGGCATAACACCTTCTTCCAGATGGCCGGGAATTTCTCCTTCGGCGACTACTTCAAGCAAGGCGCCATCGAGTACGCGTGGCAGCTGGTGACCGGGTCAGCCGATGAGGGTGGTTACGGTTTCGACCCGGATCGCGTCTGGGTCACGGTGTACGCCGACGACGACGAGGCCGAGCAGGTGTGGCGCACCATCGCCGGGATACCCACTGAGCGGATCCAGCGCCGGGGCATGGACGACAACTTCTGGTCCATGGGGGTGCCCGGCCCGTGCGGGCCCAGCTCTGAGATCTACATCGACCGCGGCCCCGATTTCGGCCAGCCCGGCGGCCCGGTCGTGGACGAGGACCGGTTCCTGGAGATCTGGAACCTGGTGTTCATGCAGGACGAGCGGGGTCCCTCCACCGGCCCGGGCAAGAGCGACTTCGCGATCCTCGATCCGCTGCCGGCCAAGAACATCGACACCGGGATGGGTGTGGAGCGGGTCGCGCTGCTGCTGCAAGGCGTGGCGAATGTCTACGAGACGGACCTGGTGCGCCCGGTGATCACCCTCGCCGAGCGGCTCTCCGGCCGGCGCTACGGCGCGCATGACGAGCGCGCTGATGTGCTTTTTCGAGTCATCGCCGACCATGCCCGCAGCGGTGTCATGCTCATCAGCGACGGGGTGACACCGGGTAATGAGGCCCGCGGTTACGTGCTGCGCCGGTTACTGCGCCGCATCATCCGATCCGTGCGGCTACTCGGCGTCACCGACCCGGTGCTCAGCGAGATCACTGCGGTGGTGCGCGACACCATGAGCCCGTCCTACCCGGAGCTCGCCACCGACTACCAGCGGATCGAGGCGGTCGCCCGGGCGGAGGAGGAGGCGTTTCTCGCGACGCTCGCTGCGGGATCGCGCATCTTCGACATGGCGGTGGCCCAGACCCGCCAGGTCGGCGGGGTCCAGCTCTCCGGCGATCAGGCGTTCCAGCTGCACGATACGTATGGCTTCCCGATCGACCTCACCGTAGAGATGGCCGCGGAGGCTGGCCTGTTTGTCGACCAGGACGGTTTCCGGGAGTTGATGGCGCTCCAGCGGCAGCGGGCCAAGGCCGACGCGGCGGCCCGCCGGTCCGGCCATGGGGACCTCAGCGCGTACCGCACCGTGCTCGACGACCATGGCCGTACCGACTTTCTGGGCTACACCGATCTCGCCGCCGAGGTCCGGGTGATCGGCCTGCTCGTGAACGGCGCCGCAGCCCCGGCCGCGGGTACCGGCGACGAGGTGGAAGTGGTCCTGGACCGCACCCCGTTCTACGCCGAAGGCGGTGGCCAGCTCTCCGACACCGGCACCCTGGCTGGCGATGGGTTCACCATCGAGGTGAGCGATGTGCAGTCCCCTGTGGACGGCCTGTCCGTGCACCGGGGGAAGGTCGTCTCCGGTGAGGTGACGCTGGACGCCCCGGTCCTCGCGCGGGTCGATGTCACCCGCCGGCGGGCGGTGGCCCGCGCGCATTCCGCGACGCACCTCGTGCACGCCGGTATCCGCCGCGCGCTGGGCACCAGCGCGGCCCAGGCTGGCTCGCTCAACGCCCCGGGCCGGCTGCGTTTCGACTTCACCTCACCCGCTGGCGCGGTGCCACCCAGCGTGCTCAGCGACGTCGAGGACGAGGTCAACGAGGTGCTGCTGCGCTCGCTGCCGGTCACCGCTGAGGTAATGCCGGTCCAGGCCGCCCGGGACGAGGGCGCGGTCGCGATGTTCGGCGAGAAGTACGGGGACGCGGTCCGGGTGGTCACTATTGGTGACTACTCCAAGGAGCTGTGCGGCGGTACCCACGTGCCAAACTCGGCCGACATCGGCCTGATCAAGCTGCTCTCGGAGGCCTCCATCGGTGCCGGGGTGCGCCGCGTCGAGGCGCTGGTGGGCCTGGACGCGTTCCGTTTCCTGGCCCGCGAGCACGTGCTGGTCAGCCAGCTGGCGGAGCAGTTCAAAGCCCGCCCCGAGGAGTTGCCGGAGCGCATCGGCGCGATGACAGAGCGGCTGCGCACCGCCGAGCGGGAACTGGAGCGCCTGCGCGCTGGCGCCGTGCTGTCCTCCGCTGGTGCCCTGGCCGAGACCGCCGAGCAGATCGGCCCCACCGCGCTGGTCGCGGCCGAGATCAGCGCCGGAGTGAGCGGCGCCGACCTGCGGGCCCTGGCCACCGAGGTCCGCGGTCGGCTCGGCGGCCGGTCCGGGGTGGTCGCCCTGTTCAGTGCCGACCACGAGGCCAGCAAAGTCTCCTTCGTGGTCGCCACCACCACCGCCGCCCGGGAACACGGCCTCGCCGCGGGTGCGCTGGTACCGGTGTTCGGCCCGGCCGTGGGTGGCCGTGGTGGCGGCAAGCCGGACCTGGCCCAGGGTGGTGGCAGCGAGCCAGGCGGAATCCC
>DASTBN010000453.1:0-3930 GCA_035712045.1 Pseudonocardiaceae bacterium | reverse complement strand
AGTACCGGCGCCGGGTGGGATCGGTGCGCCCCAGCCACCTCATGTTCACCAGCGGTATCGGCGCGCTGGTCGACCTGCCCAACATCTCGGTTCTGGTCTGCGGAGTCGACGACTGGAACTACTCGGGCGTGCCCGAGGAAGGGGGCCCCATCGCCGAGCCCCGACTCCTCGCGGCCGTGCAGACCGTGCTCGGCAACGGCGCGCCGAACGCCCAGGTGAAGGAGCTGCGCCCGGCGCCGTGGCTGCCGGGGCTGGACCAGTACCCAGCTGGCCCGGCAGCCCGAGTGGGCGTACCCACAACTCCGTTCCCCACCTGGTTGCGCTGCACGGCGTGCAACTTGCTCACGCCCCTCGAATCACGGGAGTTCCGCTTCGAGAACGACAAAGCGCGCCGCCCCCAGGACGCCCGGTTCGTCCACCACAACTGCGCGCGCAAGGGCAAGCGGCCACTGGCCGTGGCCGCCCGGTTCGTGCTGTGCTGCACCGCCGGGCATCTCGATGACTTCCCCTATGCGCTGTTCGTACACCGGGGTGGACCTTGTGAGCAGGCGACCAATCCGCGGTTTCGGATGGACGATCGCGGTGGCAACCTCGGCGCCAACGTGGACATCCAATGCATCAACTGCAAGGAGCACCGCAACATCCGGGACGCCCAGGGCAAGCGGGGTGAGCAGAGCCTGCCCCGCTGTCGTGGCCGCAACCCACATCTGGCTACCTTCGACCCGGCAGGCTGCGACCAGGAGGTGAAGCTGCTGGTCGTCGGCGCCTCCAACCAATGGTTCCCGCAGACCCTGTCTGCCCTCGCGGTGCCCAGGACCAGTGCGGGTGAGCTGGATGCCAAGGTCGAGCAGCACTGGCCGGCGCTGGCCACGTTGCCACCGTCGATGTACCCCTACGCGCGGGAGAACGTGCTGGCGTTCCGGGAGCTCGTCAAATGGACCGACGACCAGATCGCTGCCGCCGTGGAACGGGTGCGTGCGGCGCTCGAATCGGGCGAGCCGGAACCGGCGGGCTTCCCCGACCTGCGGACCCCGGAATGGGAAATCTTCTCCGCCGAGCAGCTCCCCGAGCCTGGTGAGGACTTCGCGTTGCGCCGGGAACCCGAAGGTATGCCCCCATCGCTGAAGGATTTCTACGCCGACGTCGTGCACGCCGAACGGCTCCGCGAGGTCCGGGCGCTGATCGGCTTCACCCGCCTGGACGCACCCGATCCCGACGACCCCGACCTGGTCACCCGGGTCGCACTGTCCCGCGATCAGGTCCCGCCCTGGGTACCGGCCAGCGAGGTGCGGGGTGAGGGCATCTTCCTCCGGGTCCCTGAGGACGTGCTGAGCTGCTGGGAGCAGCGGATCACCGACTCCGACGCGCTGCGACTGCACAAACAGGCCTACGCCCGGTTCCGGGAAAACCGCTACTCCGGCCGCATCACCAGCCCGTTCGACTCAATGCGGTTATGGCCCGGGGCCCGCTACCTGGCCCTGCACACCCTGTCTCACCTGCTGATCCGCGCTATTGCCCTGGAGTGCGGCTACAGCGCAGCCAGCCTGGCTGAGCGGATCTACGCCGGCACCGTCGACGAGCCGCGTAGCGGGATCCTGATCTACACCGCAGTGCCGGACGCCGAAGGCACCCTCGGCGGTCTCGTCTCACTCGCCGAGCCGGGCACCTTGATCCGGCTCACCCGGCGAGCGCTGTCCGACGCCCGGCGCTGCTCCTCAGACCCGCTATGCGCCGAACGGCTGCCCCACGCCCCGGCCGATTTCCTGCACGGGGCCGCCTGCCACGTCTGCCTATTCGTCTCCGAGACCACCTGCGAGCGGGGCAACCGTTTCCTCGACCGCCGCTTCATCGTGCCAATCGACGATCCCGAGCTGGCGTTATTCCCCGAGCTGCCATGACAACGGACCGCTTCGAACACGCGGTCAGCCAAGCCATCGAAACGCTTGGCCCGGCCCGGCTGCGCGCTCTGGCCGAGGGCATCCTCGGCGGCCATCGAGCCCTGATACCCGGCCAGGTTGCGGTAGCTGGTTTCGCGGACGTGGCCCGGACGGTGCTCGCCGCGCAGGAACAAGCTGGGCTCATGGACGTAGAGGCGGCTGCCTACCTACGCGGGGTGGCCGTCGGCTACGCCCAGCGCGCCCAGGCGCAGCGCGTCGAGTCGGTCTGGACCGGGCCGAGCTCACACGCCGTTCCGGTGCGGGCCACCGCCCAGGTACTGGTCGATGTCGTCGCTGCGGCGCACTCTGAGCTCCTGCTCATGACGTATTCGGCCAAGCCCTATCCACCACTGCTGGCGGCCCTGTCGGACGCCATCGACCGGGGCGTTGCGGTCAGTGCCGTCGTGGAGACACTGCAGGGCGCAGGTAGCGCACTCTCCGGTGCCGAACCCGCCACCGCGTTCGCGTCGATCCCCGCTATCCAGCTGTGGCACTGGCCCCTCACCTGCCGCACCGAGCCAGGCGCGAAGATGCACGCCAAGCTAGCTGTCGCCGACCGCACGGTCCTCCTGGTATCCAGCGCGAACCTCACCTCCGCCGGAGTCAGCACCAACCTCGAAGCCGGGCTCCTCATACGCGGCGGCACCGCTCCACTACGAGCCGCCGAACACATCCGCGAACTCAAAGCTCAGGGAGTACTAGCTCGCCTGACCACCAGCAACTTGGCCAAAGACGAATGAGCAGTAACACCGGTCAGCCGCGCCGTTGCCGTTCCCATGACGCAACGGAGTGGCCGGTCAACCCCGACCCCCACGCTGGACGCCAGCTCCGGGTCGGTCACCGGCTACCCGGCGGGTTCTACGCCAGTGTGCCAGTCACCGTCGGCAGTCGGCGTCGCCCGCAGCCACCCATCGGCTCCTACTCGGCCGCCATGATGATCGCCACGACGGTGGTGTTCGTTGGCCTCGCGGCGCTGTTCCTGGTGGCCGACGGGTGGCCCCTGACACTGCTTTTAATCGGCGCGACCATCTACCAGTGGCTGGTGTGGGCGGCGAACCCTCAGCAACGGAGCCAGTCTCGATAACGCTATCAGCCTGACCATTACGAGGGGGACTTTGTGATTATCTGTCGATCTCTTCTCTGTCCACTCATTGCGGTGGCCGCTGCGGTCACCGTCTCCGCTTGCGCGACGGATAACAGCACCACCACACCACCGAGAACCGCTGAGCAGACGGTGCAGACACTCACCCAAAAAGTCCCCACCGCTCGATCCTCCGTGGTTTACACCGCAGAAAATGACCCCAACCATCTACTGGGGCGCCCCGGCGGGTACCTGTCCAAGGCGTCGTTCACCGATAGCCGCATCAACACCGCCAGCCTCGGGGGCACTCCAGCCGGCGCGGTGGACCTCGGCGGGTCCGTGGAGACGTATGCGGACGCTGCTGGCGCCCAGAACCGCATGACTTACATCCAGGGCATCACCAAAACTAACCCGGTGCTGGGCGAATACGACTATACCGCCGGGTCGGCCTTGATCCGAGTATCGCGGTTCCTCGCTCCGCAACAAGCCGCCGATTATCAGATCGCAGCGAAACAAATCGCAGCGGGCTAACTATTCCTCGCCGACATCCGGGACCTTGAGCGCACCATGAGGATAGTCACCCACGCTAGATAGCAGGTGAGCGCGGTAATCCTGATTGTGTCGTCCCACGCGAAGGCGTGTTCGGCTATTTCGTCCGTCTGCCAGGCCTAGTCACACTCAAAGTTGATCACGTGGGGTCAGCTTTGCGAGGTCGGGGGTAGTCATTCCGTGCCGCATTTCCCGCACGACCACCCCTGCACCCTCGGTGGGGTACATGGTGACCTGCCGCACCCCGCTGGTACCACCGCAGTACGGGCACGGGTCACGCTCGGCGAGCCCGGTCACCATTGTGGAGGCACTCACCCCAGCCACTCCCCGAGCGCATCGAACAACAGCGTGAGGGCCGCGTGA
>DASTBN010000452.1:0-3792 GCA_035712045.1 Pseudonocardiaceae bacterium | reverse complement strand
CGTGAGAGGGTGAGCACAGCCGTATGGTAGGTGGCCTGGACCACCGGGATCGTATCCAGGCGAATCCGTTCATCGATAGCGTGCAGCCCTTCGTGAATGACACCGAATCCGGCGGTGGCGGGGATATTCAGGCCTGCCAGGTAATTACCGATATTGGACATGCCGGAAATCTCCGGCCGCGCGTCGATTCCCAGCGACCGAGCGGCGTCGAGCAGGGTGTGACGTATCGGCGACGTGGCGCCCGTGTGGTACGGCGGCCACTCGGTGTCGATGTCCATGGTGGTCGGCCGGGTACCGGGCCAGGCCTGATCAACGGCATGGATCATCTGACCGAGAATGTCGTGGAATGCGCGCCAGCCCAGCGCCGGGGTGGTTCGCATGTCGACACCAAGCACACAAACATCCGGTGTGACCGAATAGCCCTCACCACCATGAATCGTACTGACGGTGAGCCGGGCGGGGAGCGGGAAGTCCTCGGTCATACGACCGGGAAGCGGCGCGCCGGTCACGGCGAGCACGAGCTGGGCGGTCTTCTCGATAGCGTTGGGAGTGGCGTGAGCGCCGCCGGAATGAGAGGGCACCCCGTGAACCCGCAGGCGCGCGCGAAACACTCCGCGCCCGCCCACGACGAGAGTATCCAAACCCGGGTAGCCGATCATGACGCCCGCCACGTCAGCGGGCGCGCCGGGACCTTCGAAGTAACGTTTCGCACCACCGAAACGCCCGGTATGTTCATCCACGTCGAAAAGGAGCACCAGACGTCCGCGGAGTCGTTCCGCGAGAGGAGCCATGCGTGTGGCGATGTGACAGAAGATGGCCGCTCCCACCTTGGAGTCCGACGTGCCCCGGCCCCACATCCATCCGTCCTTGATATGCGCGGCGGCCGGCGGGTGGGTCCACGCGGACTCGTCACCGAATGGGGCGGTGTCCAGGCACGCGTCCAGCACCCAGCGGGGCCCCGCGCACTCGCCGCCAATCTCGCAGCTCAGACCCACCGCGGCCCCGCTGGGGTCGGTGAGCACGGTGACCGGGAGAGAGCGCTCTAGCAGCCAGGCGCGCACGATACCGAGGACCGGGTCGTATGGATCGATACCGCCACGGCTGGGAACCCGGACCAGCTGGCGGGTCAGCTCGATGACACTGTCCTGGTCTTCCATGGCCGCTGCCAGCGGTTCGGCGGGCGAGGAGGGTGTGGACATCAGGCGGAGCCAAAGGTCAGCATGCCCATGAGTTTCGCGCAACTAGAGATGTGGGGCATCGCCTGCATGGGGATTGTTACCGTGCTGCGCATCCCGGCTATCGTCAGGTTCCCGGAGCAACGCGGGCTGTGGCTGGTCATGGCGGCGGCCACCGTCTCGATGAGTTTCCATATCAAGATCGTCTCGGACACCGTCGAGCGATTTATCGGAGTTAGCCACTGGACTGATTTATTCCGGCATCTGTGTAGTTTGATCTCTGTTGTGTGGGTACTCGATTTCATCATTCGCGTCACTGGTACCCGCCGACTGAGCCGGGTCCTGTACCCACTCGCCTTCGCGGTCGGTGCCACCCTCGCCGCGCTGGACACTCTCGCGCCCCCGCACGCCCGGAACAATATCCTGAAATCCGACCTCAGCGCCTCGTGGATGACCCAGTCCTACTGGTGGATCCTGCTGGACGCGCATTTCTGGATGAACGTGGCTGGTACGTGGGCGTGTTGGCGGTACAGTCGACCCCCCGCACCGCCCTATCTGCGGGCCGCATTGCGTTTATTCGGCCTGGGTTTAGCGTTCTCCGCCGCCTATATGGGGGCATCGATGGCCTACCTGGCGTTCCGCTGGCCATTGGCTCCCGCGCTGCTGCCAGCTTTCGGCGCCGGCGAAGCGGTGTTCATGGCGGCGGGCACGGCGGTGCCGCTCCTTTTGGCGATTCGCGTCACCGGACGTGAGGCCCTCGCGCTGTACCGGCTTCATCCGCTGTGGCGGGTCCTCGTTCAGGCCGCGCCGGAGGTCACGTTCCCAGGAACAGTTCCGCGCGGCCGCGTGCGGGATCTGGTGAGCGCGCTCCCCCGGGTACACACGAAGCTCTACCGTCGGATCATCGAGATCCGTGACGCGCTGCTGGTCCTCAGCCGATATGTGACGCCGGAGATGACCCGCCAAGCACGTGAGCACGTGTCCAATCACCCGGTCCCGCCGGCCCTCTCGGAGGCGACGTTCACCGCGTGCTCCGTCGAAAGCGCGCGGCACGCCAGAATCACCGGTAAGATCCCCTCCGGTGCGGGCAGCGCCATTTCCGGTCATGGCGGCCCGAACCGCGACAGCGAGATCCGCTGGCTATGCTCCGTGGCTGCGGCGCACCGGAGTCCGGTCATCGCGGCTTTTACCGATACGCTGCGCACCGGGCACCGTCTATGACGGTATGCCCACCGCGCGTGAGTACACCGTTCACAGCGCTGCTAGCCAGCTCCGTCGGTAATTTCATCGAGTGGTATGACTTCGCGATCTGCGGTTTCATGGCCACCGTGCTCGCGGATCTTTTCTTTCCATCCAGCAGCCCGGCCGTGTCACTGTTGCGGACGTTCGCGGCCTCGGCCCTCGCGTTCTTCTTCCGTCCCGCTGGGGCATTGGCCTTCGGATGGCTGGCTGATCGCTCCGGACGGCGTACCTCGCTCAGCACGGCACTCACCCTCATGGCCGTCTCAACCACTGCCATCGGCTGCCTTCCCAGTTACTCACAGATCGGATTCTGGGCTCCCATACTGCTCATCGTGTGCCGGATCGCGCAGGGCATCTCCGCCGGAGGCGAGTTCGGCGGTGCCGTGTCATTCATGATGGAATATGCGCCATCACGCCGCCGGGGCCTCTATTCGGGCTGGCAATCGTGCACCACTGGCCTGGCTTTTGTCACCGGCACCGCCACGGCCAGCGCGATAGGCTCGATCCTCACCCCGGATGACATGGCCGCGTGGGGCTGGCGTATCCCCTTCCTGCTCGGTGCGCCACTGGGACTTGTCGCGCTCTATCTCCGGGTGAAAGTGGCCGAGACACCGCTGTTCGGCCATGCTCACGATGAACAACCCAGCCTCCGGCTCGCCACGGTGATATTCGCGCTGGGAACAGTCGTCGGCTGGGTGTGCGCGAGCCAGGTGTTTCTTATCTACATGCCCACGTACCTGACGACGTCGCTCCACCTGCCGATCGCCCAGTCTCTCCTCGCCGCGACCGCCGGGAATACTACGTTCGCCTTCCTCAGCCCGGTCTTCGGCTGGCTCTCCGATCGCATCGGCCGGAAGAGACTCATGGTGGCGGCCTGCGCGACCGTCACAGCGGGTTCCTATCCGCTCTTCTTGCTTCTCGAGATCAGGACACCCGCCGCTATCGTGACGGCTCTCGCGATCGGAGGGGTACTCGTCGCCGCGCTGGCCGGACCGGCGGCCGCCACACTGTCCGAGCTCTTCCCGACCAGATACCGTGCCACCGGATCGGCGGCCTCGTATGGCCTCGCCGTCGCCGCGCTGGGGGGGACCGCACCCATCATCATCACCTGGCTGTCCTCAGCCAGCGGAAACCACCTGGCCGGCGCCTACTACGCCAGCGCGGCGGCCCTTATCTCCCTGGGCTTACTGACACCGCTGAGCCCGACGAATCACCTGGGTTCGCTCGCTGACCGGTGACCTGGAATCTGAGCTAGTGGTGATGGACCCCGAAGGCACTGGCGGCGCGATCCGTGGAATCACCGCTACCCCAGGATACCCCACCCGCCTCGGATGCCTCCCGGAGAATACCGGCGACCATCTCGGCTTCCCGCTCC